>NZ_AXCB01000004.1:0-36743 GCF_000475375.1 Marinobacter sp. EVN1 | reverse complement strand
TTTTTTGCCGGTTTCCGTCTAAAAGTCCCTTCTCGTATAAATATTAAAGCCACCGTCCAAAGGCCGAACTCAGAGTTATAAATAAGGGCATGGGAAGGTGTCTTATGAATAGAACCAACAACAAATGAAGAGAGGTACAACAATGGAAATACGCGAAATAGGTCCCCGGAGAACCGGGGTGGCATTAGTCAGCGCAGGACTTAGCGCGGCAGCTTTCGGAGGCTCCGGCCTTCTGATCGCTTGCGGGGTGGGTCTTGTAATAGCGGGGGTGTGTATGTGCTTTCGTGGGTGAGGGGCTGCGCCCCTTCAGGCGCAAAAAGTGAAAGTCAGAATCGTTGGTTCAGCAATTGTCACATAAGATGGGAGAACGAGGCACACGCGGAAACTCTGGAAGCGCGGCCGGATCTCTCACCTGTGGCTGATCCAGTTGCCGAGACCGCCCTTCACCAGGACTTTCGGGGATAAATTTCAACAAATGAGTGCTTTTCATGAACTATAGAAAAACACTTAACTCACTGTTTTTAATATTTTAATGATTTATATCCTCTAATCAGTATTTTAGAGATCATCACAGGGTCCTGTTCAAATTGTTCGCATGGTAGATCAACAGGAGCCTGCACCATGACCAATACACCGCACTGGCTAAACAACTTTTTCACTGCCGCCACCGCTATGCCTACGGAGAATCTGGCCGTTGTCGCAATCACCATGGTCGCGTTAGCGGTGATCTGGAGACAGAATTAAATGAGCGACCAAAGCACCAGCTTGAGAGAAGACCGCTTCTCTCCGATTCCTCGCTACTGGTTGGGTCTAACAGGACACTCCCCCTGGTCCTTAGCCAGAGCCACCAAGCACCACCCGTTCCTCAACCCCACAGGACTATCGTGGCGACCAACAACCGGCGGTGTTATTGCGGCTCTAAAGATCTACATTGCCCTGGTGGCCATGGCTGACGACAAGAAACAGGAACGCAATGTGGGCAAGCACTGCTTGCGAACCACCTATGAGGAAATTCAGTTGTACCTGAAGCTATCCAGGGCGTTGGTTTGCGAAGGGCTGAAACTACTGGAGGCTACGGACGCACTCGAACGGCTTGGCTACAAGCCTCTGGTTTACCGGATAAAGGGCTTGGACCGAGAGCGGGCGGACGAATGGAAAGGGCACGTCAAGTTACCCAAAGGCCATTTGTTTGGCCTTCGTCGGTTCTCTAGTAACAACCCCATTATGCTCTCCGAGTACCCCAGCCGAGGGAAGGCCGCCATGAACGGACTGGTGCTTTATCTACTTTTGCTTTCGGTCTGTCAGCGCCACACGAATGTCGCGTTGATTGCATACGACAGGATCGAAGAACGCACAGGTCTTGGTAGCCAGGAAGTACGACAGGCTCTCGATGTGTTGATCAATCACGACCTTATCAGCGTCCTTAGAGTGAGCAACGAAAGCACCCTGGAAGCGTTTGGGTTGCCGATGCCCGCCAAGGCACTGGCGGGCACGCCCAATGTGTACCTGATTAAAGGACTCAAAGGGAGAAAGTACAATGAACGCATCAACACCCTGGAAGATTACGCGAGACTGACCGCAAGCCACCAAGCCAGCCAGGATTTCACTGATTGATTTAAGACGTACAACTATTCTTTTCAATCGTTGTCAAAACCCTATATTTTGACAACACCTGCTTTTAACCTTGGAATAGCGCTGATTTCGTCTGGATAAATGGGCTCGGTACCGGGCATCTTGTCCGGCATACTGTTGTCCTTTACTTTGCTAAAAGACAACACCAGCCTGCAGCTGACCGGGAATTTCCATGCACGGAGCCAACCCATGACCTCACCCTATTTACCGACACCTGGCCCGCAAACTCCGGCTCATCCCGCCGAGCTGTTTTCCGGCCGTATTGAAATCAATTGGCCGTACCTGGTTGAACGCCGACCGCTGACCCTTCAACTGTATCCAGAACTACCGCCGTATCTGCTTCTACCGGAAGTGCACCGTCTCCTGGACGCGGCCACGCATCCCCGAGACCACCTGCTGGCCTCGTTGCTCTGGCACACCGGCGCACGGATCTCTGAGGCGCTGGCCATCACACCTGAACACCTGGTGCTACAGGATCAGTGGTCGTCCGGCGTTCTCCTGGATCAACTCAAGAAACGAGGCCGCCCCCGCCTGGCAAAACGCCAGGTGTTACGCAAACGCTGGGTACCCATCACCGATGAACGTTTCATCCTTGAACTGAAGCGTTACATTGAGGGACAGGGGCTCAAGGCCACGGATCGGTTGTTTCCGTTCACTCGTCAATGGGGCTACAAGCGCGTCACGCAGCTGGCCGCCAAAGCGGCCACCGCCATCGAGGTTCACCCTCACACCTTGCGCCACTCCTTTGCCTGTAATGCTATCCTGCACGGTCAGCCTTTGACGGTCCTGCGGGATTGGCTCGGCCACGCGGATCTACAGCAAACGGAGATTTACACCCGGGTACTGGCCACTGAAACCAACCACCTGATGCGATATATGACATTCTGATGCCTTTCAACCACGATAAATCCGCCTGGACAGACCCGGACAGCGGCACCACCTATGATCTTGGTGTCTTCAAACCATTCACTACAACCTATGAGATCAAGCCCCGTAAGGATGCAGAACCGTTTTCGGTTGAGGTCCTGGTTAGGTTTTCGAATCACTGCTATTCGCGGACTCGGAAGGGCGAGGCTGAGCATCACATTATCGACACCCAGCAGCACCGGAACGGAACGGTAGATGAGCGGGTTTTCTGCGTGGATCGCTGGACCTTTTGCCAGAATGTGCGGACCGTCATCGATGAGCTGGCGCTGAAACGATGCCTGGAGGGCGGGAGTAAAGAGATTTTGTATCGGCAGGAACAGCCCAGCCAAGTGGCCGCCCATGATGGGTGGTATCTGTGCATGAGACTGGAGCACCGAAAAGGCCGGACCCCGCCTTTGTCGTTATTCGTGCGGAGCGTTCACTGGCGAACCAACCGGCCCGCAGATATACGCCGCCATGGTGGCCAGAAATTCCGGGAGATCCTGTCGAGGTTTGCCAAGTCCAAAGGACTTTGACCCCCCAGAAAAGCAAAAACCCTGCATAAGCAGGGTTCAGGCTGTATAGGTATCACTGTCGAGCGTCTTGGTTATAACCACCTATGGTGGAAACCAGATACGAATATCTGGTGCCATGGTTGCTACCCACCCTAGTAATGGGACATCGACTATCGCAAACCACGGACCCAGTATAAGAGTTTCCTCTGTCATACACAAGAACCCACAGTAAACCACAGAGAATCACGGCTTAGGGGTATCCCCTACATTTTCCGACCCAGGGCATCCAATGCCCTAATCGGGACAGCTGTTTCCCCTACACTTTCCGAGTACCGTCAAAACCGTGGAACCTCCCGGCCGGGAAACCTCGTTTCTTTCCCTATTGCCCAAAGGACTATCCATTAAAGGTTTGTGGTAACTCTGACCTGGCAGGCTGGGAGGGGACCCCGCCTGGCGAAGCCAGGAAGTCGGGGATCATTTTATCAGTCAGGTACTGATCTCTTTAACGAGCTGATTAATGGGCAGCACTTAAAAAATTACTAACAAGCACTTAACTTCTAAGAAAAAAGAAACAACATGGCTGGCTCTAGCCTTCAGGCAGACTGTTACAGGATTTTTGCAGGTAAAGATCAGGAAACTGGGAAGTGATTGTTCATTTTATGAACGAGCTGGACAGATCAGGCAAGTAGCTCCTTGAGGCTTAGCCTTTGAGCTTCCTCGTTACACTCTCTCGCTGTCCAGGTGGGGTTTTCCTGCTGCAGCCTTGCCGCTAACAGCATGATCTGTCGTCGTCGCTCTAAGGACACCTGAGCGCGTTCAGGGAGTCTGTGTCGTTTCCGTTGGGCGTGTTGGGAAGGGGTTGGCTCTTCCAGCTGGCCACCCGCAAACAGTTTAAAGCGGGCTACGTCTCCAAGGCTCCGCTTCCACTTCGCTGCTTTTTTCTTCAACCGTTGGCTAGCCTTCTTCCGCTCATACCTCAGGCGTTGCCCAAGACCAAAAATAGCGAACAGCAGCGGGTTCACCTGCTTCACTGCCGGTAATCCTCGGTATTCACCCTGGTCATTCAGGCGGCGCGCCTGAGAGACCGATATGAGCCCGGAACGGCGTAGATCCCTGAAAGCCCGCCGCGCTCGATGCAGGGATATTCCCGCCCGGTCGGCCAGGTAGGATACGGTATAGTTGATAAAACCTTCTGAGGTGGGCTGCCCCACTCGCAGGGAGGAAAGATCGGTCACTTCCACAATTACCCGGAGAAGGCTGATGCAAGCTTCGCGGCGGGCCGAACTCATTTGCTTTCGGCTACCGTTCGCCCAATTCAGGGAGGGTATGGTGCTTGGCCGGTGGTAATACTGCTCCAGCCGGTCATAAAGAGCAGACAACACGCCGGGAATACCGCCGCGTCCGCGCTCCTGCATTCGAACTGGAAACAGCCGGGGAGCTTCTGGGTAGTGCCCGCAGAAGTTGCCACCTGTGTTGACCCGGAAAACGGAATTTCTATGCAATTCCCGGCCTCTCGTCTGACACGAGAGCCGGATTTTGGTGCTGTATACGCATTAGTCCTTTGCTCTTTTTTTTGACAACAGTTGATCATGAGCAAAGGCAACGCTAAACTTGACTCGTTATTGAGAAAAGTTTAGCCCTGCTTTTGCAAGTGTAGTCCTGCTTTTTCTAGCTCTGCTTTTGCAACAGGTTTTGATCTGCTCGATCTAGTACTGCTTTTCTTAATCTTCGCATCAAGCGCCAACTTGATGCCTTCTTCCAAAAACCCCCAGCGCCAACTGGGGGTTTTTCTTTTCTACATAGCCAGATCCAGTTGATGGGACGTCAGCATTGGCCTCCCGGTCCAAGTGGAACACTCTTTCAAAGCCTCTTTAGCTTTCCACAGATCCCACTCCGCTTGCTGCTCCAGCAGCTGCTCAGCGGAAACGCCCAGGATGACCTCAAACTTCCAGGCCATCTCTGAGGAGATCCGAGTTTTGCCGTAAAACACGTTATAGAGTCCCATAACACTTAACCCCATCCTTTCCCTCAGCTGCTTACGATTGATCTTCTGAGGCTCAATCAGGGTTCTGAAGAGCGTCTTTCCAGGATGTTCTGGTACTACTTCAGAAGTGGTCATTTTGCGTTCTCCGCAAATGGGCTTGTTCGCACTTTATACTAGGAGTTATAACTACGCAAGACTGACTAACTCACCGTCCGGTCACGGGTTTTCTCTTTTCTTGCCAACGACCATGGCACCCTTGGTAATGGAAAACCCGACCTCGCCGAGAAACACCTTGTTACCGTTAGTGTTTCGCCCGTGCGTTTGGTCAGATGCCGCCATGTTCAATGGAAGTACATTAATTACGTCATAGCCATTCTGATCAAAATCGGTATACACCCGCTTGAGCAGGTCCGCGAACTCGTCCAGGTTCGCCGCTCGGGGAGAAATCTCTTCCTGGATCTCCTTTCTCATCCCAAAAAAGCCCCTGGACACCACCTTCTTATCCTTCTCATGGCTAGCGTAGAACCAGGTGGTGATAAATTTATCGCTCATACAAAACTCCCCATTCTTCAATAATCGAAATAAACGGAAACGCTTTCAGTCGTCGTGAAACCAGCCCTGTCCGTAACTGAAACCGTAATGGTATGCGTGGCGTGGTTACTGTAGTTATTAACGTTTAGAACGGTACTAACTCTCGGCGCCGGAGCATCCGTTGAGTATTCCGTGCCATCGACGAGGTATATGACAGAATCTTCTATGCCTCCAGCATCTTCAATAAATGCAACAATATTGAAACTTGTGGTTATAACATCACCTTCCCAAGGATTAGCGAGTCTCACACTAGGAGGTGTATTATCGAACAACAAAGAACGAGAGAAGGTTTTAACGTTCCCGGCAACGTCCTCAATTTCCACAGCTACAACATAGTCACCATCAGGAAATGCTGTGGTATCGATGGAGTGCTGAAAATCACCTGAGCCATAGGTGTTCACGAGCATCCCATCAACATAAAGCCTGACTGCCTTCACACCAACGTTATCCGTTGCTTGGCCTGAAACATTGAACTCACCCGTTAAAAAGGTTCGGTTTTCAAGATTCCAGGAAAGCACGGGGTCTATCTTGTCGACCCGGAAATTTATCGACTCATCCGCCTCAACGCCTGTCTGACTTAAAACCTTGAGGGTAATACTGTGTTCAGTGCCAGGGAGCTGATCGGTGTCGATAGCAACCTCAAGGTTGGCCAGGCTTTCGGGGTAATACGGAATCCCGCCGTCAACAAGGAAACGGGCAGATTGGATGCCGCCGGGCACGGACGCGGTCGCGCTGAACGTCACCACCCCTGACACCCAAGCATTATTCGGGGGGGTCTCCCAGGTAATAACGGGCAATTCGTTGGAAACCTCAATAGCAGCATCCCAAACCGAGGTCTGCCCCTGGAAATTCCGGGCTCTAATCTGAATGGGCAATGTTCCATTGGGATAGGCAGTTGTCTCAATCTGGAACTCTGGAGAGTCTGAGTTTCCTGCGAACTGATCCAGAACCCCGTTTACATACAAGGAAACATCAGCCACACCATCAACATCAACGACAGCTGCAGAGAACGTAATCGATCCAGAGGCCGGGCTCCCGTCTCTGAGAGTCACATTTGTAATTGTCGGGGCTTGCGAGGACAAAGGCTCTACAGCAGCCCCCGGAAACACGGGGCTTTGAGACTGGTTAATGGCAGAAGCCAACCCAAATACATCACCGGCCACAAGGCCGCTCAAATTTTGGTCCCGTTCAGCGGCCACCAAAACATTCGTAGCCAGCCCTCGCCGGTACGTCGCTTCCGATGCGGGATACCCGCCAAAAGAAACCGGCCCGCTTTCTGCTCGGCCATCGAGGAGGCCATCAAATCGAATATCTGAGGCAGCTGCCTCTGTCAGATCCCACAAGCTTTTCTCAGCTTGCCCTTTGTAGGCCCAGCTAGCCATCTGAGACCAAGCCGCCGAGACCATCCCGGCTTTATGGGTATTGGCCAACCCGTTTGAAACAGGAACTCCGCTTGTAAGATCGAACACCTCTGGGTGACCAACATTGAAGCCGACCCAAGCGGATATTGCACTCACAGCCTCATTGATTGCTCGTTCAGGCTCAGCCCCAACAGACACCTTATGCTCTGAAAGCCCCTGCGCAATAGTGGTATACGGGGTGACAGAAATCTGATTGGTAGATCCGCCCTGGTAATTCAGAAGGGCGCTGAAGCGCTCCCCATCTTCCAGGGTGATCAGGTTCTGTGTTGAAAAATCCCGGAAGGCACCCTTAACTTCCACTAACACAGGTTGAGAAGGGGTGTTCTCAAGTGACACAGAGAACGATCCATCAGTCTTGGCAACGCCTTCGGCTAGAAGCGCTCCTTTCGCTCCTGACCACTCATAAACATACACTTGAGCATCGTCAAAGTTACCGGCAAACGCTTGTCCTTGAACTGTACCTGGCGTTTCGGATGGTGACGATCCAGAACCGCCACCCCCCCCTCCGCATCCTGCGACAAAAGCAGAGATCATTGTTAAAGAAACCGCTGTTACTCGCTTCATGTTCCCTTCCTTATTCCCCTCCCTTATCGGGAGGGGATTCCCTGTTCAATTAAGGGCAAGTCATTCTTACCGTTAGGGGCGCACTTACTAAGCCATTTGAATCCTTGACCCAAAACTTGAACTCATTTGTAGCAACGTTTTCACACTCACTACTTGATGAATAGGTGCCACCACTATTGAAATTGGTGTTGTAGTACTGGGTCACGTTACGCCCGTTCCGCTCCATTCTGTGAAGCTCGTACCGGCCACCGGGGCCTTCATTGGCAACCTCGAACTCAAGCTCAGTACGGCTGTATCTGTTCCCAATGAACCGATTGACAAAGTGAGTAATCTCCAGCTTTGGTGGTTGTGCATAAAAGCCCACCGCCGAGGAACGCTGCACAGAATAACCAGCCTTGTCGGTAGCTTTAACCGTTACACTGTGAGTGCCATTTTCATAGCTTGCAGCGGGAATCGTCGTTGATGCATTCCCGTTTTGATCTACGGTCAGATTTCGGAACAGCGAACCATTGATAAGCACCTGCAAGCTTTCAATGCCCACGGCGTCGTATGCGTTGATCTGAACAGGAATGTCACCTGAATAGCTTGTACCTGCCGCTGGGCTGTTTATGGAAAGTGTTGGAGGGGTGCTATCGAACAACACCTTGCGCTGCAATGTCGTCCGGTTTCCGGCTTCGTCCCACGCCTCAAGAACAATCGTTTTCTCGCCCTCGGTGAAGTCCCTGGTATTCAGAGCCCGACTAATCGGGAAATCAGTGAAAACATCGAGCAAAACGCCATCGATATACAGCTCGGCAGCGATCACCTCTTCATTGTCAGTGATGGTTGCCTCAAAGGCTTCGGTTTCACTCATCACGGTCGTGTTTTCGAGGTTCCAGCTGGCGACAGGCTGGGTGTTATCTACGGTAAAAGAGATAGTTGAGTCTGTTTTGTGACCAACGGAGTTCACAACGGACACAACCAACTCGTGTTCACCTTCCAGCATGTTCGAGAGGTTAAATTCCTTGGATGGAGTTTCACCAGGTGCGAGGGGATAGATAGCCCCATCTAAAATGAAACTGACCGACTCAATGCCAATCGGATCTGTCACTTTCGCAGAGAATGTCTGAACGCCAGTGAGGATGCTTTGGTCTTCAGGCACAACATGAGAAATCGCAGTTCCAGCATTTGAAACAACCAACTCCAGGGTTTCAGTTGCTTCCCCGCCTGTGATGTTCTTTGTGTAAATCTCAAACGTGTGAACACCATCATTGAGCGTAGAAGTATCAACCGTAAACACCGGAGAGGACTCAGAGCCCAAGTACTCATGAAGGGTGCCATCGATGAATAGGGAAACCTCGTCCAGCCCAACAGTATCAGTGACACTTGCGGAAAGTGTAACGGTCCCTGCAATCACTTCTCCATCGGAGTGGCTGAGATTATTAATGTTCGGCGCAGTGCCATCCAAAGGCTGGATCTCTGCACCCGCAAACATCGCCGCATTTGACTGGTTGTAATGTTGGGCCATCGGGAGAATATCGAGCGGCGACAGCCCGGTCACGTTTACGCTGGAGTTGGCCATCACCAACATGTTTCGCGCAATTTGCCCGCGGTAAATCTCTGGGGTTAGTCGAACAGTTCCCTGGGCAATGATCCGCCCTTTGTCCTTTCCGTCCAAAAGACCATCAGCGCTTATGTCCTGGTAGGCTGCAGCCGCGAACTTGATTGAATTGTATTCCTTATGAACATTATCTCCATTCTGTTCGGAGATCCATGCGGTCAACTGAGAAATGCTAGCAGTAGCAAACCCGTAAAGGTGCGCATCTGTCAAAGCGGGCGTAGCATTCAACTTATCCACAATTTCTAGGGGTGTTACATTGCGAATATCCAGGCCAATCATTTCGCTAACCGTACTATTAGCTCGGGCAATCGCCTGATTAGCATCAACTCCCGTCCTCACCATGTGCTCAGCAAGCCCTGTGGCCAGAGTGGTATAGTACGTGAGAGAGGTCGTGATCGAATCGCCTTGCTCGTAGTTCTTCAGGGCGTAAAGAAAATCTCCAGGCCGAAGAGCCACACTTTTCCCGCTGGCCTCCTCTTGGTATCGGCCATTGGTTACCTCAACCAGAATAGGCTGTCCGGGTACCCGATCCAACTGTATTGAGTATTCACCAACACTATCTGTTTTGCCCTGCCCCAACAGTTCGCCTTTTTGTCCGTTCCAGGCATAAACCTTAACGTCACCGTTCAGAATCAAACCATCGAAAGCGGTCCCGGATACAGAACCGGACGGGCGCGACTCTGGAACGCCACCACCGCCACTCCCGCCGCCACCGCAAGCGGATAGGGCAGCCGTTAAAGCCAGCACAGACACCAATTTAGTCTTGTTCATCCTTTTCTCCTTTGTTCCCTTAACTACTTAAAACTTGTAACGGACACCGGCAGAAACACCGTAGCCCTGCAGTCCATCGCCAAACGGCAACTCGTAACGCGCCTCTGTTGCCAGAATCCAGTCACGCGAGAGTTCCCATTCCAGCGCTGCGTTTGCTACCCCGGAAAGCGTGGTATCGTCCCGGTCGTCGTACCGCTCCAGGAGGAAGCCATCACCGTCCGTGCGATAGCGGTCTGTTGATTCAAAAACAGTGGATACAACACCTACGCCAAGCCATGGCCGGAAATTCCGGGAGAGCCGGAACTGGTGTTGCAGAATCGTTGAAAGTTGGTAGCCCTCAACCGTCGCACCTACTCCGTCATCACCTGCATCAAACTCAATGTCGACATAGCGGAAATCAGCCATAACACGGTTGATCCGGTTAATGTCGAACGTTGCAGTCAGCGTAAGGGGATATACGGCCGTCTCGGTCGGGGTTGTGCCTTCCGGCTCTTTGGATTCATAGATCATCACAGCGGGCGACACGCCGGCGCTGGTATCAATGTCCCAAAGATCCGCACTTGCTTGAGGTACTACGATGCTTGCCAGCATAGCGCCAGCGATCATTTTCCTTTTCATCACTTCTCCTTGTTTTCCAAGTGGTTTCTGTAGGCTTCCACCTCCATCTGTTCAACGCCATCAGCTACCGTGTCTGGCAGGGTAACCGTGATGGTTCTCCAGCCGACCGGGATAGCCACATTGCGGATTCTTTGGACCACCTTTTTCAGTGTTACGGGCGATACGCCGCCCTCATCGGCCACCGTCTTCGGGGATTCACCGTCAACCAGAATTCTTCGTGCGAACTCAATGTTGTGCTTTGCCATCCGGGGCATCTGAGCCACAGCCAGGTCAAAATGTTCGTCAGAAAGACGCACAGATTCACGCAGGGTGCCTACCAGTTTCCTGAGATTGAATCGCAAGGTTGTCTCGGCCATTCCCGCCTCTTCCGCGACCACCCGGACGGACTCACCATCTACCAGCACACGGCGGGCAGAAGCTGTCAGCTTCGGGTCGAAGTTGTTGAGGCCAGCCAGATAATCAAATCGGTCGGGGGATAGTTGTTTAGCCAATGCTTCAAATTCCATGTCCATTTAAAACGGCTCCATGTTATCACGCTGTCAGATGTAGAAAGGCGCACTGCACCTACAACTCCATTATAGGCACAGGTACACCCATGTGTACACCCTTCGACAACGAAATAAGAGCCCTTAAAACGTGGCTTCGACTTGCACCACGCCAGGTTGCGGATCGGCCACCACAACATAGGCCGGTCGACCATTGGTTGCTCTGTCCTCCTGAGCCTGTTCGCTCAACACTGCCCCAGCCCCAGCTTGAGCTGCTGCAGCGGCTGCACCCTCGCCTGGAGCTACCTCAAGCAATTGCTGGCCAAAGGTGTTCAGTCCTTCAGATGAAGCCCGAGCCAATGTCTTGCCGTCGCTGACGACACGGGCCGCTAGGCCCGGTTCGCTGTAACGGTCCAGGATGACGCCCCTCAAGGTAAATTCTGTTCCATCCGGGGCAATGCCCTGGCTGACATTCAAGTACAGTCGCTCTGACCCAATAACGGCAGAGGATCGGGCGAAAAGCTGGGAACCCTGTGGAAGATCCTGTTTTCGACCAGGAATGGTTTTCTCCACCTTCAAAACAATCAGCCCCGGCTGAACGTTTGAAGCGGCTTGATCCAAGGACACCGGAATTTCAGCGCCAATGGGAATACCAAACAAGATCCTGCCGTTCGAGTCCGGCCTGACTACCCTGACCTGATTCCTAGTGCCAGCTCCGGTCCCGGCTCTTAGGGATGGCGACACGTACTCATATGGGCTGGCTGGCGCGGGCTCCGGTCGAGCTTTCGGAGCTGTCGCAACCGGTCTCGGCGGGCGGACGTTATCAGCAGCTGGGCGAGATTCGGTCTCTACTCTGTCCCTTTCCCGCCGTGAGCGCGTTCTTTCTTCCCTATCGCCCTCTTGCCCTCCAGGTCGCGTCTGAGTCTGGCTAGCCTGTTCTCCTTGGCTACCACTTTGAGTCTCTACACCGTCGCCTACGGTTGGGCTTGGAGCATTCTCGGGGCGGGCCTCCGGTTGATTACCCGTTCTGGTCTCCGGTACCAGGGTGTGGATCTGGTCATGCCCGATTAGCTGTTTACTGTAATCCAATCGCTCCTGCCCAGCTCCAAGCCTTTGCTGGTATTCCTTGTAGGATAAGGATTCACCTAAAGCCGGATAACTCAGGACCAGCAGCGTTAATGCAACTCCCCTCACCATACGACCTCCACGGTTCCCCGGTCGGTTTCAATCTCCATATAGCCGCCCGTCTCAGGCACATTCTCTGTGGTAGTAAACGTCAACTCCCCTTCAGCGTCTTCCTTGATTTTTGCCTCCATGTCGGCATGACCCGAGATTGGCTGCTTGCGCTGATCACCACCACCAAGCCCCACCTGTACCTTGCGAATGTACAGCGGTGAAACCTCGCTATCATTGGTGATTTCAGCCTTGATAACTGAAAACTCACCCCATCCCTGGATTTCCTCAACGTATAGTTCAATCTCATCGCCATTTGAGAGTGTCAGGCCGTTGTACTCATGGATACCAGACACTGAGGGGCTACCTTTTGCGAGAGCACCAACAAGCTCCAAAGCCTTCTCCGCTGCGTCGTCATCCAGTTGTTTCAAGCGCTTTTCAAACTCTTCATCCAGCCTCGCCAGATGCTCTTTTTTCTCCCCTTCCTGGATGGCCTTCAGCTGTTCTTCACTGAAGTCGAAAACGATATTGGTGCAGTGGTTGCGAATGTCTTTGTCTGCCTTCAGCGTGATCGAAAAAATGTGATTTTCGGCAGCAATGGTCAGATCCGTAAGCTCACCCCATTGACCTTCAAAGCTGCTGAAGTAAACCGGCACCATGCGGCTACCGTTCGCTTCTTTGAAGTCCCACACCAGGTTGGAGCTGATTGCATAGGAGGTGGTGGAATCATTCAACTCAAAGGGGAAGATCAAGTTAACCCCGCGAAATGGGACCATAGGCACTACCAGGCGGGTAATATCTTCTACCTGTACGTGCCGCTCACAGGGCATTACAAGCTCGTCGGGTGGGATCGCCGCTTGGGCAGAAACCGCAGTTCCCATCAGAACACCAGCAATAAAGCGATTTGGAAATGTCATTCAGTTACTCCTTCTGCGAACGGTGTGCCTGCCACATCAACCCATGACAGCACCCCAACCCCATCCGTGTTATCGTCACTTTTTTCTACCGGCACCAGCTCCAGGACTATGTTCAGCGGGTGGGCATTCTTTTGGTTGAGAACAAGCCGCGCGCTGTATTCAATCGTGTACACCCGGCCCTCCCTCTTGATCACTTTGGTTTTGGAATGGTCCCACCGGATCACCGACGCTATCCCACTAGATCGCACCTTCCTGACCAGATCCGTCCGCGTCAGATAGTCCAAACGCTCATCTTGAAGCTCTCGCGTGGCCATCATGGAAATGGCTTTGAACTGGTCATGCTCGATGGTGGCTGCATTCAGGCTGTAAAAAGCATCGATAAACCGTTTACCGCCATTGACCATTTCAGCCTGTGATCGATAGATGGTGTCATCCTCAGCCTGTTGCTTCAGGCTAACGGCCAAAGCCATTAGCCCGAACACAGAGAGCAGTAACAAAGCGATGACGCCATAGAGAATCCAGTCCCGGAACATCTGGCGCTTGGCAAATGCTCCTGGCTTTGGGCGTCGAAAGGGCTGCACGTCTGCGGTCATGAGCCACCTCCGTTGGTGCGAGATCCACTATCACCTTCCCCAGCTGAGCTGCCAGTGTCTGAGGTGGTGTCAGCACCACTGAGATCATTACGGACAGCCTCGCCCTCGATGGTCTCTCCGGTCGGATTGCTGGTCGGGGCCGGTTCCGCCGGCGCCGAGCTAATATCCGCACCAGAAGTGGTGTTGTTTTGAGAGTCAGACGCGGTATCACTGCTGGAATCGTTGTTACCGCCCTCGCCCGGCGTTTGCGCTTCACCTGAGCCTGAATGGTTCGGATCACCCGCTGGGGAGCCTTCAGTTTCTACTGTGGCGCTCCCGCTTGGGCTGCTCGGATCGCCCGCGCCTGGGGAGCCATCTGGGATCGGAGGCGTACCAGGAACAGTGCCTCCAAGGTTGTTGGCATCCTTACCGCTAAACAACTCACTGATTGGTGCATTCAAAGCACCGGCGAATTGGTCACGGGTCCGGTCGCCACCGGCAGTCGGGGTCATATCACCAGCGGCACGGCTGACAGCGTTTTCCTTCATGAGGCTCACAACCTGGTTGGCAACGATTGCTCCGAAGGCCGCAGGCGCTGCGCCCAAGGCACCAATCATGGCGTCGTTTCTGCTCAAGTAGAGCGCCAAGAAGGGTGCAATGATCTTCATCAGCAACACCATTGTCATAGCGACAACAGCAAAGATGTACCACATCATGACGGACAGAGTGCCAATGGCGGTCCCGCCGTAGTAACGAGCCAGAAATTCAGCGCCGCCGATCATCAACAACCAGACCGTAAACACCAGAATAGGCTCCAGAATCAACCAGATCCCAAGCGCTAGAATGGTCTTCGCAAACCCCGGCGTGAGATTGTAGGAGTCTTTGAGCATCAGCGTCGGAATGGCAATGAAGCCCCATGCGTAAGTCAGGACAACCCCAATCGCAAACAGCACATCGATCAGGCGACTGATCGCAATGTAAGCAACGCTGACAAGTTGATAGATCACCCATACAGCGCCAGCCATCGGGAGGTTCGTTACATCGGCCACCACCTCCAGGACGTTCTGAATCCAGTCTTTGTTAGCGTCGGCGTCAGCGGTCAGTACCGTGCGCAGCTCAAGCATCAACGAATGCACCAGCTGCTCTGAACCAAATGACTTGGCCAGATCCCCCAAGGCAAACAGGAAAACAAAGATGATGAACCCGCCCGAAAGATACGCGAGGAAAAGCATCACCAGTTTGTTGACGTCGCCCAGCGCTTTAGCAAGGGCAGCCTTCCCGCTGACCAAATCCGTTGTTTCCTGGAAGACACGAACCGCGAGAAAAACCACGATCAGCCACGGAGCCAGCGCCAGCGTCCCGGAAAAGTAGGTCATGTTTTCATAGATGACCACTGGATCTAGGGCGTGAATCAGGAGCCCTGTTAGCCAGTTGTTATCACCAAAATCATCCATCAGTGACCCCCTTCCAGGTAACGCAAAAACTCTCCATCCCATTCAACCTGTCGGATCAGCTTGCTCCGCTCGGCGGCCCGCTCTTCCAGTCGTTCCGCTCGCTCTTCCAGCATCAGGGAGGTCATCATGGAAGCAGAGGATGCAGTTCGCCTCTGCATGTCCTTGGTGGTCTCGTTTCGGTTTCCTAGAGCCTGGTCACGGTAAAAGTCTTCCAGGTAGCGGGTCTTCTGAATCTCGTTCAGGTCGTGGTAAGACGCATTGCGCCCGATTTCTTTCTCTTCGGGCTCCATCGCCGATCGCTCGAAACGCTTGTCGATTTCACCGCTGAGCAAGTGCCATTTTTGCTGCCAGCTCGTATCGTCAATGTCGTTCAGGTTGGTGAGGTTGTCAGACCATCGGAGGATCGAATTCAACTCTCCCTGTGGGTCAAACCGGGTCGCAAATTCGTATTCCTCGCGGACGGCCTGCAGGTAGTTCCGCGCCTCGTAAAGCTCATCGCTGACGAATTTGATTTCCTCCAACTCATCTTTCAGCAAGTCCACCTGCTGTTTAATCTGGGCGTAGATCTGTGTCAGCACTTTGGTGTCTTGTGGAGAGAAGGCCGCCGCCCCTGTGGAATACGGCGTCAGACAACCGGCTATCAGGGCACTAAACAAGAGGTTCCGTTTGTTTTTCATTAGGTAGTCCTTCCTTTTTGTACTGCTTGAAAAGTCTGATCCGCTCGTAGGGGTCCTTGGTCTCCCGGTATGCCTGCTCCCGATATTGCTTGTCCTCGCCTCGGGTATTCATGAGATCCAGGGCAAGCTGGGGAAACTTCAGGAACAGGTGGTGCCAGGTTCCTTCAAGCACCAACCCCTCCCGGTACCCACGCTTATTCATTTCGTCCGGCTTTCGGAAACGACGCCAGGCATCAACGATAGACACCGGCATATCGAGCAGCTGACCAATCTCGGCATGGCCATCTGATCGGCTCAACAGCGTTTGGTTGGGAATGCTAGACAGGGCTTCAGGGTCCACGGATCGGACCTCATCGACGCCCTGAGTGATACGGGTAAGGCCAACCCACTCCTTACGGCCCATACGGTCAATGGTGAGGGTAATCCAACGAATCGGATCAGCCGCGTTTTGAAGCAGCATTTTGTATTCGTTCAGGACAATTTGTGACCGGACGCCGCGACTCATGGCGTTAGTGGCCAGACGAACCACTATGAACGTCATGTAGTATTCCAACAGCTCACCGCTGAAGCCGCCAAAGTCGATAGCATTGGCAATTGGGGAAATAGTGAATTGATCCTGCGCGGTGAACGCCCGTCCGGTTTCGGTTTCCAGAAACTCGCGCAGCTCGCCTTGCAGAACCTTTTTCGCTTCAACCTGCCCATCCGTTGTGGCCTGAATCTCGCCAAGCGCTTCCATGACCATTGGCAGGGTCGGTGCCTCACCCTCTCCCGGATTTTCGTAGAGTTGGCGTAGAGCTTTCTCCACACACGCCTGTTCAGGACGGGTATAGATTGGACCCTTCATGCCTTTAAAAACGGGCTGAAGCATATCCGCCTGGGAGCGAATGAAATCAGTCTCCAGATGATTGCCACCAACCATATCTCGGGCACTCTGGAATTCTGCATACCCCGCCAACGGGTTAATAACCTGCTCCCGTGCCCGACAATAAGAACCACCAACCGCTTCAACCGCGCCCTGATAGCTGTTCCCCATTTCAACAATGTCGTATCGGATCACCGGGTAGGTTTCCAAGAAACGAACACCGAACTGGGTGTCCTTGCCGCCCCCGGTTTGCGCCACCACCATTTCGTGGCCGACCTCAACCTTGCTCGGTGCGAAACCCACCAATTGACCAGACATTGAAATACGCAGGCTTTCAGGGGCTTCAGTCTCACCGGCCGGAAAGGTGGTCACCGGCATCATGGCAGCCAGCACATCACCGTGATCCTCACGGGCAAACGTGGTGTTTCGTCCAAGGCCAGGGAGCCGAACATCAAACAACTCAAGCTGCAGGTCATCATTATGTCGAACCAATCCATTGTCTCGATGGATGGCCGTTTTGAACCGGGAGAACTGATCTTTAACAGCAGAGGAAGACGGGCCGCTGAATGTGACGATATAGGCGTTATCTGCAACCGGCAGGTTATTGTTTACAACGTGCTGGCGATAAGCTCTGGCTTCAACGCTTTTTGCAACAGCCTTATCTGCGCCCCGTTTCTGGTCCATGATAGCGGCTTCATAGTCCGCATCTTTCTTCCCTTTATCGACCGCCTGATCAACATGCTTGGGCATAATGATCTGAGAAACATGCAGATCGGTCGGGGCCTCCACAAAGCCGAGTGTCCAGGTGAGCCCCATATCAGGGTATCCCTGGATCACGCAACTGTAGTGATAGAGCCCGTCCAGCACCACGCAGCCGTCTTCAATTTGCGGCTTTTCGGTCACAATCTGGTCAGCCAACGGGAAGCGCCATTCAGGCTCAACCCGCGGCGCATACGGGCTCCGAACCTCCTGAATCCGCTCCTGATATTCGTCTGCGGTTAGCAATCGTGCGCCCGGAAAATCCGGGGCAATGCGCGAGAAAAGATCCTCAAGGGAGGCATAGAGCTCCTGCGCATTTTTTGCGTCCCGTACTCGTTTCAGACTGAACAGGTTTTTAAGAAAGGAGCGCTCAGGAAGAGCCAGAGAAAGCACCGTCATAACCCGATTGGATCTGGCAAGAGGGCGGTAGGTTTCGGCCAGCTGGTGCCGAATGTCAGCCACAATCGGCGGGATTTCCTTACCTTCGTGCATCTGCGCCCCTCGGCGCACATAGGCATCGATCAGACGGTCGTCCCGCACCCGAATCAGATGATTTTCGATTACCAGCCCTTGCTCTTCACTCAGGGAACGGAGTAGGGCCACCCGCCGCCGATGCTCCCCTACCCGCTCCGCATCACTCCAGTGACGATCCTGAACGCCCGCCCATTCGATGGCCACGGACACACAAGACCCCCTGTGAACGAGGCCGTGGTCTCCCATTTTCGTAAGCCAGGTAAAACCATCCAGGTAAGTCTTTTTATTTGAGGCTCCCCAGCTGGGCAGCCTTTTCTTTTCTCGTCCTTTCATAACCGCATCCCTTATTAGCCAATCGTCATACCACCGGAACACATCGACAATGAGAAAGAGCGTTGCGATGGCAGCAGCGGAGAACGCCACTTTGATGACGAGGGGAGGCACAACAATCACCATGACGATCATGGCCAGAACCATAGGGGCTGCGTAGAAAACCGGCTCCGGTAATCCCGCAACACGCCTAGGCTCAATCCGTTTGTTGTAAGCCTTAATCATCAGAACAGAGACCCAAGGAATCCGTAGATGATATGGATACAGCCAGCCAGCAAGAGAACGATGATGGAGCCCTTCATGGTCTCTCTACCCAGCTGAGGTTTTCCGATGATGGGCAAGCACAACAACAGCCCGATCACCAGGGAGACCGTGCCCAAGATGTAAACCAGATACAAAACAAACTCGATAGTGGTCGTTCCGGCCTGATCAATCTGGGACGTATCCGCGCCTCCCTCCATAATGGCGGGCTTCTTGACGTTCAGCGCACTGGCTGTACGCCAGTGGAAAACGCTGTAGATACCAAGTGCCAGCCAGACAAAAATCTTAATGGTCAAACTGTTGATCCTTCTGCTCATAACAACTACTCCTTTTTAGTTTACTACACCCTATAGTACACCCTTCGGCAAGTATAGGGCAATCAAATTAAACCCCGAACCAAAGATTTCCTTGGGGGGGTTTTCGACAACTCCTGTTGTCGTCTCTTCTTCTCTCTTTCTCGGGCACGCTCAAACTCAGGAACGGTTAACGCTTCTGTGTTGTCACCATGCCGAGTTTTGAGGGCATCAAGAACCTTGGCGGGATTATCCACGTAAATCTTGGCGTCGTGAGAGGCCCGCGTCACAGCCACCATTAAACTCCGCTGGTGAACGGTGTTCCGACGCCACGACTCCATGACCGCCAAGACTTCCTTGTTCGTTTTTCCCTGGACCCCGTAGGCTGTCCTGGCATAGTCATATTCAAAGTGCCGATGATTCAGTTGTGACGAAGACAACCGAACACTTTTTCCCTCTTGCCCTTTGAGTTCGAATCCGTCTTTCAGGATCTTCTCAACGACAACCTCATCATTGCGTTTCAGGCCCTCCTTGTTGCTGTTGTCCAACCAGCGGAGCCGGTCACCAACGCCAAGCACCACTTCAGATTGCTCGAAAACCTGTACACCACCTGGTCGATCCCCACCAACGTTTTCCGGGTTTACGTACAACAACCCCCTCTTATCCGTGGGCTCTAGCGACTTCAGTGCCAGCACGTTCTCACTTTCATTTCTTCCTACAATCTGGAAGTAATCGTGACGCTCGATTCCCGCCTCTTCATATCGATAATTGAACCGAACCACTTGTCCGGTTGTGTACTGACCTACAATCCGTTTTTCCTCTTCCCCCATCCTCACATCATCAAACACAGGAAGAGTTACGCCGGCCTCAGAGACGGCTCCTTGCTCAATTAACCCAGCCCGGATGATCTTGTTCGCCAGCTGGCGTTGCTCGTTCGTAGGTGTCACAACCAGGGTGTTAGCCTGCGCTTCCGGTGTCCGATTCAGATAGTCTTCCGCCATGGTTTTAACGGCGAGGTGAGGGTCGTCCTTGTCATAGGCGGTTACGATCTGCCCCGCATCAGCCATTGCGGAGAACGCTTCCGGGTAGCGTTTCGCCATCACATGATCAACCACCCGGATCATTTCGTCCGTTTTCTGCCGCATTCTCTGATCCATGGTGGCCACCGAAATGCCCGCTTCCTGCATTTGCTTAAAGGCGCGACCGGCCCCGACCGATTCAAGTTGCTGGTGATCGCCCACAAACAGAATCCGAGCATTCGCCTTTTCCGCTCTGGCCATTAATTGGTTTGTCTTGGCGGTATCCAGCATCCCGGCCTCATCCACAATCCAGACCTGCTTTTTCGCCTTCTGGGACTGTTCCTGGATCTTTGGATCTACCAGAAACCGATCAACAGTGAGCCCTTGCACAGATAGGCTAGAAGTCAGTTCTTGAACCGCCTGATAGGAGGGGGCCAGCCCGATAACGTCATAGCCGGACTTGCTGAGCAATTGCCTGTACGCTTTCAGGGTGTGCGTTTTACCCACACCAGGATCGCCTTGAATCGCCGTGAATCGGTCTGTAGATCCAAGCGAATGCAAGACAGCGGCCTTTTGCTGTTCGTTGAGCTGAAAGCGCGACAGCAGCTTTTCTACGCGGTCTCTGCTGACAATGGCCTTACAGGCTTCCTTTGCGCGGTAAACAAAATTGATCAACCGTTCTTCGGTCTGTTTTGCTTCTCGCGTAGTCCAAAGAATTCCTTCCTTACCTGGCAGCAGCTTGCCCTCAACCAAGCGCCCCGCTTTCTTCAGCCGCTTAATCTCTGCGTCCACCTCCCGATACTCGCTTTTTCCGAGCCGGAGTCGCATGGATTCAACCATCAATTCCTCATCGGTAAAGCCCATATTGGTTTCAAGGAGGTGGTTGATACCGGAAGACACCGCGTCCCGAACTGCCTTGCTCGTCGTGGAGCTGGAGACTTTCTGCCGATGCATTCCCCGGCCCATCTCTAGCAGTCGCTCAGGGATGGGGTGACCTTCGACCCGCTCCTTCCAGATCGCCATTAACTCTTCACGCGGAACGGCCTCTTTACGCTTCCGAGTTTTGAGCGCAACCTGCTTCGCAAAGCCCGAATCGTAAGGCATCCCCCGGTCTTCAAAGTATTTCTTGATTTGGGAAGATCGCTTACTGAACTCATCCATCAAGGAATCCGGCACCCCGGCGATTTCCCACAACCGGGGATCTCGGTGTAGCTTCAGCTCAAAGCCAAGATCCGTCAGCCGATTAGCCAACGCCATCCTGTAAGCCATACCTCCGGCCATGATCGCATCCCGGTCGTGGAGTTTTTCATTGGCGATAGAACGCCAGCCATTGGGGGTTTTAGTAGCGTTAACCAGGACCGCGTGGGTATGAAGTTGAGGATCTAATTCGCGGGATACATCATGCGTGAAGGTTGCAAAAACGCCGTTCTTTGGGTTCCACCGGATAGTTTCACCATTCACCGATACCCGCGTTTCCAGGTAATTGCTTTCGATGAAATTCAGCGCTTCAGCCACCGCCTGTTGATGGGCTTCCCGCACCGCTTCCAGTTCGTACACTTCACTGAGGATAGAGACTGACTTGGGAGCGCTGAATGTGAGATCCCAGCCAGGCCGATGTTGAATACCATCCTTGGTCACCCGTCCAAGCTGTTCGCCATCCACCAGGCCGGACAACATCTGTTCAAATAAGTGCGGGTCTACACCTCCCTCCAGCTGCAGAAGCTCGGCACCCTTCCCCATCCACTGGGAACGTTCAACGTTCTCGCCCTCGGTGTAATAGTTGTCTTGAGAGTAGTAGCGCGAAGCTCCACCGCTTTCCTTAACGGCGCTTATCGTCATCATCCGTGCGTCACCTTAAATCAGAGGTTCACCTGACCATTGAGCAAAATCGTCATCCGAGGGAGGTGGTGGCACCTCTCCGGTTCCTTCGTTGCTGCCAATCGCTTCGGGACGGTCCGCGTCCGGCTTTTTGCGAACCACCCGAGGCAAAGTCCGCTCGATGAAATACGGGGAAATTTCCGGCCATTCCTTATAAGTGAAGGTCACCCGCGAGGTCGGCCAATCACCACCAAAGCGAAGAAAAGCGGACAGATCCGGCAAAGACATAATTTCAGAGGGTGTCACCAAGGCTTGGGACTTTCGTTGATCAGAAGCGCTCAAGTTGTCGTTCGTCCCAAACGACATGCCTTGCTGCTCCATCACCACATCTTCTTCCAGGAGCAATCGGCTACTCCACTCGGCGGCATCCGGTTCACTGGTCCGATAGATGAGCTTAGTGCCCAGCATCGAGAGAATCCCTTTGATGGATTTTTCGCCGTAAATTTCCTGGAGTTGGCTGAAGCTCGCGCTGCCAAGGGCCATTCTGAGCCCGTGCTTTCGACCTTCAAAAACAGACTTCCCAAGGCTGTTAATTTTGTCAAAAGACTGAAGCTCATCCACCAATCCCCAAATCTCTCGCGTACCAGATTTTGGCAGCGACAACACCGACTTGATCAGCGTATCCAGCCAGGCAGTAATGATGGGGTTAACGGAGTCCAATTGTTCATCCGTTACCCGGATAAATACCCAGCCTTTTTCCGCATCATCTGAGGCCCATTTCCGAATGGAAAACTGCCGCCTTTGCTCCAAACCTCGGAGATACCAGAACGCCCGTACTTTGGGGATGATACTGGCTAAAACTGACCCCGCATGTTCTGGCGAACTCGGGTCAACAACAATATCTGCCAGTGTTCCGCCCAGCAGCTCATTTACCCCGCGCAATTTCACAATTTGTTCGTTACCAAGCAGGTCCGTTTCGACCTTTTCAGTGGCCTGTGAGAGCGCGTCGATCAGCTGATCAACAGTAACCTCTTCCCGCTCCCAAAGCCCCTGGAACAACCAGGACAAAACAGTAATGGAAGCTTCCGGCCAATGGTCATTTTTTCCCCCATCGCCCGAAATGGTAGGAATGAAAGATTTGGCCAAACGCTCGAAAGAATATAGGTCGGTCCCTTCGTTATAGAGCCCCCAACCTTCAGAACGATCATCAAACGGAGATAAAATATAGTCCCGCTCTGGATCGTAAAAATGCTGAACAAACTCCCCGGTTTTATCGACAATAAAACCCTTCGCTCCGCGTCGATTTTTAGCCCAATCAACGATCTCAAAAAGCACCTGACTTTTGCCTGTCCCGGTATCACCCAACAAGCCGATGTGCCGGTTCTCCAGGTCCTTTATCATGGGCACAGTGCCCAACATTAGATCCGATGCTTTCTCCTGTCTTTTGATGGCCTCAGCAAGTGCTGATGCTTCAGCAAATTTCCCGCCTCTTATGTACTCTGAGTCAGAAGATTTACGCTGATAGGCCAATAAAAAAACCGCTGTAAAATAGGCAAGACCGGCACCAAACGGAACTGCAAAAACGACACTCCAAATAGCCGATTTTTCGACCTCATTTTTTGAAGAAATTAGGCGGGAATTTTCAGTGTATTCGGGAACCGAAAAATAGCCTTTCTGATCACTCTCAGAGTAAACGGCCAGCTGGTCCTTTTTCACGCTTAGATAGCCTTTGTCGATGACTCTGGCTAACTGATAGGAGCCCCAATTCTTGAAGTCCGGCCCGCTGGTTTGCAGGTAAAACAAGACCGTGAATGAGAGCACAAAGAAGAGAATAAAGAATGAAATTAAGAGTGCTATTGAGCTACCGCCCAGGGAAACATTGGTTGTTGCTCGACGGTATCCTTTCCAGATTTCAAGTGCCTTCATAGTCAATACCATTCCCTAGTATCAGATCGTTAAGCTCCGGCAGTTTTTCCTGAAACTGCTCATCCATTTGCTTAAGAACGTCAGGACCGCGAGTAACAACAAGCTGCCTCATCATGTGCAAATTCTTGAGCGCAACCAACTCAAGCATACGATCCTGACGCTTAACCTTTTCCCGCAGCTCGATTCCATCCTTAATCAGAGAAATCACATGGTAGGAAAGGCTGTCGATAGGGCTGGCATCCATGATTTCATGGACCTTCGACAACAACTCGTTATCGACATTCAAAGATATTTTCGTTTTTTCCTTCACGCATAACTCCTTGTTTTGAATGGCTGTAATATACGGTATTCCGATGGAATACACAAGCATACGTGATATAATACCAAGTATTACGCTTTTAGCACTTTAAAAACAATGACTTAAAGGTTTCGATGCCATGCAGCGCAGCTGCGTATGGTATGTTGCTTCACCGAGCGGAGCGAGGGGGAGCAACTGGCCAGGGAATAGCGGAGGCCCAGGGGGCCGACTTCCTTCACACCCTCCATTTCGGCGCGCCGAAATGGAGGGTCGCCGCTCGCGCGGCGGGGCAATAGGGAAAGGAGATGGTCGCAGCCTTGGGAGCATGGCGCAACGATTTCGGCGCGCCGAAATGATCCCCGACGCCACCTGTTTCCCGGCGCGCAGTTCACTACCCGAGATTATCAATCCGGGGCGATTTCGGCGCGCCGAAATCGGAACCTCTGAGAACGCCGCTCGCGCGGCGGGGCAATAGGGAAAGAAATTATCGCCAAGCCCGGTAATGTGGATCAACCGGGCTTAGTGGGAAATTTAGAGAAGGGATTGAATCAGGCTACCAACGCTTCCGGCTCCTCCTGCACCGACGCGATAAAGGCTTTGCCGAGATCCGCCGCGACAGCCTCAAACGCTCCGGGAGTAACCCCCTGCCCCATGACTTCGTGGCCCAGCGTTTCAGTCATTTCAGGGCCCTCCACATACGACACATCAATACCTTTGATTTTCGCATGTTCAAAGCGTGAAATTTTCCGCCGCTTTTGCGGGTCGTTCGGGTGTGCTATCAACGGGTCTGTTGAGCCGCCTTTGTGGTATCGGCTTGTCAGGGTTTTTATCTCCGAATCATCCG
The DNA here is from genome assembly GCF_000475375.1 of Marinobacter sp. EVN1. Lineage (NCBI taxonomy): Bacteria > Pseudomonadati > Pseudomonadota > Gammaproteobacteria > Pseudomonadales > Marinobacteraceae > Marinobacter > Marinobacter sp. EVN1. The sequence goes on along the minus strand of NZ_AXCB01000004.1, from coordinate 11,979 downwards.
GGGTAAAAATCTGCATACGGAAACCTTTCCCGTCAGCCTTGTCTCGCTCTTCTTTCGCAGTCAGATACGAATAGGTGCGCCAGACATCCGCATCTAAAGGCACATCATCAAGCGCCACCCCAAGCCTATCTGGCTTGCGATAGATGGGTTCGACCGAGGCCAGATCAAATCCGCTCTCCATGCCCTCAGTGATGGCGACCATACACAATCTTTTCCGCGCTTCCAGGGAACCAAAAAACGTTCCGCTAACAATCCGCTCCTGGATGATATAACCAAACGATTCAAGAACGTTCCGAATAGCTGCCATGGTGGCCGTTGAAATCAGCTCTGGCACATTCTCCAAAAGTACCGCGCCGGGGTTGCTACGCCTAACCCAATCGAGGAAATAGTAGAACAATGCGCCCGCTTCCGGGTGGTCCTCAGCTTTGGCGAGTTTGTTTTTTGTCCGTCCCGCTTTGGAGGCTCCAGTACACGGCAGGCCACAAACCAGAATGTCGGCATGAGGCAGATCCCCTAGCCACACATCTTGAATTTTTCCCTCAATAAAAATAGTGGATTCGCTGAACAGCTCCGGGTGTCGATCAATGCTGACATCCATATAACGGCTGTTCATTTCAACCGCCACATCTACCCGACTTTTTATTCCAGCCCTTTCTAGCCCCGAATGCAGCGCCTTGTCCAAAATTCCCCCGCCGTGAAACAAGCTATAGATGCTCAAAGGCTGGTTGTTTTTTAGTTTCGTGGTTAGCCGCCGTACACGGTCGGCTACTTGCTCCGAGGCCCGATGGCGTCGAACCGAAATTTTGATGCGCCTGCGGCGGATCACAATTCTGACGGTCTCTCCATTTTTGAACCAGCGGTATAGAATCTTGTTAGCAATGTCGATAATCGGGGCGCGGTAGGCTTGACGCTTCCGACCGGAAACGACTCGGTCACCGTCAGCGGCGGCGACCAGAGTCAGGGAGTCCGAGCGGGAGTCATCCAGACGATAGGTTACCTCGGGCCGAAATCCCTCACGCTCCAGCTTACGGCCTTCCAGCCAGATCCGAGGGCTATTGCGCTGCATTCCTACGGTGGTCATCACTACGGCAGTCATCAGGCCATCACCTCCACATCACTGAACAAAGCGCGCGCCCGGTCGGGGAGGTTTGGCGTTCCAGCGTCATCGAGGGCGGAAAGGATCACCAGCCCTCGAACGACCGCAATCACTCCGGCGTTCGAGTCATCGGACATATAGCGGTTGGCGTCGGCGTCGGTGTCCGCAACAGCGACCACGGCAAAAGAACGGCCACCGACTCGGATTAGCAACTTGGAATCTTTGAATACTCGGATCATGACTCACTCTCTTTAAATACTGCATAAAACTGGCTGAACTGGCATACTAGGGCGGTCCGTATCTCTCTTAGTCGAAGGATCGGACCGGGCCGGAGGGGCGTGGTGGCCTCCCCGGCCCTCCCCTATCACCCTGTTTTCAGCGCCCTAGTCAGCGCCAGAAATTCCCTCTTGGGCATCGGCCCCAAACGAAACCGGGTTTTGTTCTTGAAGGCTTCCCGCACATGGCGGGCCAGGGCTTCCCGGTTCTTCCAGTTCTGTTCATAGGATTGATAACGCATAGAATCCCCCTGCTTTCGGTAGCTGTCCGGCAGATCCACTCTGCCGGACCGGACGACTATCAGTCGGTGAACCGGAAAATCTGGGTAGATTCAGGGTGGTTGCGCGCAAACTCCCGAACCCAGTGATACTGGCTTGAAAAGGTGTGGCTGGCCGAAGAGCTGGTAAAGGATAGGCGGCTGTACGCCAACAAGGCGATGGCAATACCGGTAGCCTCGGCGGACAGCTCCACGTCGGCGTAATTATCGGCATTGCTCAGGGCGTAGGTCTCCTGACCGCTGGGAGCCATGAAAAACCCGCCATTGGAGAGTTTATAAAAATCCCAATATGCACCACTGTAGGTCTTGCAGTGTTTACCCATGAGATCAAAAACGGTGGGCTCTACCAGCATCATTCCTTGACGGAAGAAATAAGGCAGGGCCTTGAGGCGCAAGCTATCGGAAATGAGTTCTTTAGTGATTTCGGGGGTTACTTGAGCAAGCATAAAAACCTCTCTGATTAGTCGAAGGATCGAATCAGGCGGCGGGGTATTTTGTGGTGGTGGTCCCCGCCACCTGACAAAGACAGTATACCACTGCGGTATACTACAAAACAACAATTTTTTGCGGAAAATCCGACGCCGCCCCCCATTTCGTCGCGCCGAAATGATCCGGCCTGCACCCCTGAGCGAAGCGAAGAAAGGCCGCGCACAGGGGTAGACCGGACTCCAGGATCTGAGGCGGCCGGAGCCCAAAGCAGCCCTGTCCATGGCAGGGAGCTGCGGGGGCAAGCCCCCGCCCGTCCAAAGCAAAAGGAGATCCGCACCACACCCGATCCGAACCTGAACCCAGCTGGCAGGCTTGGCTGATTGATGGCGACGGTTACCCACGGGGACCCCGCAACGCGGGGATCATTCTGCGGTGGTGGCGATGGAAGGCCGTGGCCTGTAATCGCCACGACCGCGAAGGTGAGGCGTTAAACAGTCTCGGAAGTGCCGGGCTGGCTTTGGTGCGCTTTAGCGCGCCGGAGCCGGGGCGGTGCTGGAGAGTCTGTTGCCGAATGATAGAAGGTCCAGGGCTTTGCCCTGGTCGCCCTTGGGCGAAATGAAAGGAAGGACGACAAGCCAAAGTTATCCACGGCCCGAGCGCCGACGACCCCCAGCCTCAGACTAGCACCATCAGGCACTCCCCGGACGATCTCACAGGAAGCACGCGGCGGCGCGAGTCCCCCTCGGCTCTCTGGACCCTCAAAAGTCCAGAGAGCTGAGGGGGATTTAGGCGGTGGGTAACTTTGGCTTGGCGGCCAAGCCGATTATTGGTTCTGTGGGTCCAGGGCTTTGCCCTGGTCGCCGGGACGGCGAAAGCGCCAGGGAGGGGGAGGGCGGTAGTCCCGGCCAGAATGGCCGGGATGAGCGAATAGCGAACCCGGACCCGACCGGCCCGGAGGGGGCGCCCACCGTCCTTGGCAGGCACGGGGGTGTTTCCCCCTACATTCTCCCCTATTGCCCGTCAGTCTTTGTCAGAAGCTGCTCTACTTGCTCCTGAGTCAGATTAACCCGGACGGTCTCTCGCGCCGTTTCAACGGTCACAACTCCGGTTCCGTCATCCTTGAGCCGAAGGTTAATGTCTCTGGCGGTCAAAGTCCGGGCAGGCCTCTCTTTCTTCTGAACAGCCGCCTTTCCTTTCCCTGCAGTTTTTTTGCCGCTGGTTTTGGCCTTCACTTTGGCAACCAGATCACGAACAACGCTCCGCAGGTTTTCACCCCTCTCCAGTCCCTCGGAAACCTTTGCTTTCAAGGTAGCCAGATCCGACTCATCCCCTCGCTTGTGTACCTGGACCATGCCATTCAGCACTTTGGCATCAGACACGCCTTGCTCCAGGGCGAACCCGGCCAGATCCTCTGGCAAGTTCGCCAGAGACAGAACCTCGCTGAATGCTGACAAACTAAGGCCCAGCTTCCTTGCCGCCGTACTCTTGGGCGACTCATCCCCTTGTGCCTCCAGGTTCTCGACAATATCCCGGTAAGCAAAAGCGCGCTCAATCGGCGTCAGCGGCTCGGACCCATCATCATTGTGCAACAGCTGGTTCAGCCGGATTGTCGCCAGGTCGTTTCGGTCTGTTTCGGTGTCTATCTCGGCCCGCAGGTAATCGATCTTGTCCGACTGCATGACCGAACGCCACCGGCACTCACCATCCTGGATGTCATAGTAGAGTTCGCCATCATCCCCTCGGACACCCGGAAAAACCGTGATTGGTGATTTCTGTCCATCTTCTTCCAGCTGTTTCCGTCGACGATCCAGGACCTCCTGATCAAAGTGCTTTCGAGGCTGATTCGGATCAGGCCGCAAGAACCGCTTGTGGATTTCAATCACTTCTGTGGCCGATGCTCGGGAGCTGGTGCTGTCCTTCATCGCATCCATCAAGGCGCTATCCGTCGCCCGGCCAGAAGGTTTGGCAAACATGCTATTACTCATTAATGATCTCCTTAATTTCCTCCGCCCACGCAATCAACGCCTTTCTGCTGTTGTTGGATTCCGCAAGCACCAGGGGGCTCTGGCCCTTGCCGGTGGTCCTGGGGAAATCCACGGAGTAGGGCAGATAAGCGTTAAGCAGCGGGAAAGGGGCATCCTCTTTCGCTTGAATAAACTCTTTCCATTCGTTGGTATGGTCTCGGACGGCAGACCCAAAGATCCAGGTCTTGGGTGAACCGTTAGCGATTTCCTGTCGGCTCTTGACCATATCGGTCAACTCAGCCAATGCCCACAGGTCGATAGGATCAGGCCGGGTGGGGATCAGAATGTAGTCCGTCGCCTTGATGATCGACGCAATCACATCACGACGACCACTGGTAACGAACGAACTCATCCCATCAACCAGCACGAAATCGTAATCCTCTTTGAGCTTGAGAATGTTTGACCCCACGCTTGCGTTACTGTTGCCCACCATAAGCGGGGTAGGGTAGTCGCTCCTGTCTGCCAGGGCTGCCCAATCCAGGCAGGAATGACGCGCATCCACGTCGACAACAGCCACGCGCTTGCCTTCGGCCATCAGATACGACGCCAGACAAACCGTTGAGGTGCTTTTGGCCACGCCGCCTTTATCATTGATAAATGAAATTACTTTGCCCATGGTTCTCTCCTAGTCGTTATCTGATTTCGGCGTGCCGAAATCGGCTTTTAACATATCGTTCCAATCTGCGCCTTCGACCGGCGGCAATCCTTCCCGGTAGCCATTACCTGCAGCTTCCGCCAACTCTCTCAGGCGCGCGCTCTGCCGTCTGCCCCCATCATCACAGTTGAACCCTCCGACAACCTCTGCTTGCGGGTATCGCTTCATCAGCCGTGTCAGGCGGTCGGAAACTTCTTTTGACCAGTTCCCTCCAGCTGACACAAACAACACATTCACCGGGTGGCGCGCTTGGTAATAGGACAGCGCCTCGATCCCGGATTCGGTAACCACAATGCTTTCTAGGTTGGCCGGAACCCGGCTTACCCATAGGCTCTTGTAGCCTTTTGATGAGAACGATGTAAACCCGAAGGTTTTGACCTCATAGCCACACACGCCCTGCTCATCCCAATGCGGAAAAATCAGCGCCCCCTTAAACCCTTTCAAGATCCTGGAGTGGAACGGCGGGGCAGACAGCGTTGCCGAGGTGATCCCACGCGATTCGGCATACGACGAATCTTGCACGGGAGAAAATCTAGCCAGGTAGGCTTTAATGTCCCTCCGACTCTTTTGAGCGGCTTTTGGTTTTTGGTAATCACGCAGGGTAGGGGCAGGCATCCGGAGCCAGGCCCGAAGCATCTTGCGCACCTCGCCTAACGAGACCTGTTCCACCGTCTGCACAAAGTCCACCACCGTTCCCGATTCCTTTTCCGGGTCTAGCGGGTTAAACCATCGCCAGTGGCCGGTACTAGGGTTTACTGAAATCACCAGGTGATTGCCCTGCTCATCCGTCATTGAGTAGGTATGCCGAGTGCTTTTGGCTGGATCACGCTTATAGCCGTAAGACGCAGCCAGCTCAGCCAGATTTACGTCTCGCTTGAATACGTCCAGCTCATCATTCCTTGAAAGCATGGCATTCCCCTTTTTAGTGCTGGCTGTCTTTGGTCAGCGTTAAACGATTAACCATAGCCTCAATATCCGCCGCATCGAGGCCGTGCTCTTCCAGGATCACCGGCAGGGTCTGGGCAATCATATAGTTCAGAGCGGCAGCGGTAGGTTGGCGCGCTCCGCGCTCCCACTCCCCGATTCGTGAACTCCCGTAAGAAGTTCCCAAAGCCTGATTCAGCTCATCTCTGGCCACACTCAAGGAAGGGCGGGTTTCTCGCCAGGTCGTCACGATGTTGTCTTTCCTGGGCTCCTTAGGGAGCCCAGGATTGCGTTTCTGTTTCTCGGTCACAACAAGCCCCATCATCAAAAAGGGCCGGACTGAGATCACCTGATCACGCAGCATTCGCGGCCCCCAGGTTCACATGAACCTCATTGCAGTCAAAGGTATGACAGCTAATGCCAACCACACCATCCTCTTTTCCGTAGGCTTTCCAACCGCTAGGGAATTCAATAATTTTCTGCACAAAGGCCAGGGGGGATGCAATCCGACCGCGTTGAAAGCCCACCTCAGCATCAAAGTCGTAATCATCGGTATACTTCCCGCTACACCGGAGTGCGTCGTATTGCCCGTTAACCACCGCCCGAAGTACATGCCGAACAGTCCATTTTTTGGGCTCATGGGTCAGCGGCTTGATCCGGTCCAGGTGAAACGGACTGAACACCCGAATCGCCGGTTCTTCCACCCGGCGCACTTTAAAGCCAAACAGCTCCACAGTTCCCCGGCTGAAATCCATCACCTTCAGAACTTTCAGCAGATCAGTCAGAACATAATCCACCGAATTAACCAGGTGACAAAGGGCTTGATGCCCACGCATTTCCTGATTGGCCAGGTCAAACACGTAACGCTCACACACAGCACCAGCCTTCTGAGCATTGGCCAGCATCGTTAGCGACAGCGCCCGATTATCGCCTGTACCCCAAACCGACACCTTCACCTCACCCTCTTGAACATAGGCTTGGTGAGAGCTAAATAGCTGGTGCCAGTCTTTGGCCGTTGTAACAGAATCAAATTGAATGATCGGAAAAGTCATGTCCCTAATCTCCCTGTTTATCGTCGAAGGATCGAATCAGACAGCGGGGTATTTCGTGGTGGTGGTCCCCGCCACCTGAAAAACCAATTATATACCTTGGCGGTATATTTTTTCAATAAATATTTTCGCTTTTTTCACTTCATTTAAGGCATTTCGGCGCGCCGAACTCTGCCGGAGTTACGGTTTCCTGGTAGACCTCTTGGCGTGTCGATACATCTTCTTTAACTCTTCCAAATCAAAACAATCTACCCCCAAGATAACGTTGTTATCCCCGTCCTGGACGATGGCCTCAGCCTCATAGGTTTCAACCAAGAACACCTCGACTCGCTCCATATGAGCTATATCCTTGGCGTCTCCATCCCTGGCTTTAATATCGATGAGCCCATTACTGTTCTCACGAGGTTTAGTAAAGAATGCTTGCATACCCCCCCTCTAAACCAAAGGCATCACGTTATCGGAATCGTCGGACAAGAAACCCTCGCGGACCAGATAGGTTTTCAGCATACGCCCGTCCTCCATTCGTATGTTTTCAATCACCCAAGGATCGTGGGCATCGAGGACGGCAACCTCGACTGACCGGCCTGCCATTGAATCAACATGCTTAATCACGACTTTGTGGCAGGTCGTCATTTCTGCGTAGTTGATCCGGCTCCCGGCAAAGAGGGTAACGCCAGGTTTCAAAAGCAGGTGTTCAGCAAACAACATCATGTTATATCTCCTGGATAGTCGAAGGATCGAATCAAGCGGCGGGGGTGGTGTGGTGGTGGCCACCATGATCTTTCCGGTACTCAGACTCCAATCTGACCACCAGGGCGTGATATTCGGCTAAGTGAATAGCATCAAGATCCGTGAATACCATAGTTGCGCTATGGGCACGGCACTCTTCCAGGAAATCCATTTCCTGCCGTTGCTCTACCGTCAACAATTCATAGCCCGTCATAATCACTCCCGTTATTAGCCGTTTAAGGCTGAGATTAGTCGAAGGATCGAATCAGGCGGCGGGGTATTTTGTGGTGGTGGTCCCCGCCACCTGACAAAGACAGTATACCACTGCGGTATACTACAAAACAACAATTTTTTGCGGAAAATCCGACGCCGCCCCCCATTTCGTCGCGCCGAAATGATCCGGCCTGCACCCCTGAGCGAAGCGAAGAAAGGCCGCGCACAGGGGTAGACCGGACTCCAGGATCTGAGGCGGCCGGAGCCCAAAGCAGCCCTGTCCATGGCAGGGAGCTGCGGGGGCAAGCCCCCGCCCGTCCAAAGCAAAAGGAGATCCGCACCACACCCGATCCGAACCTGAACCCAGCTGGCAGGCTTGGCCCGAGCATTAGGCGCGAGTTCATTTCGTTGTTGAGGGCAATAGGGAAGAAAGTTGATCCCCTAAAATTGGCGTTTACACATCTAGCTCCGGCGTTCCGGCCGGGAGGTTCCACGGCATGTTTCACGATAGGGATAGGGAAGAGAACTGTTGTTGTGAGAGGCTAGCGATTGGAACTGTGCAACTTTGCGTGCATGATATTTGTTTGAAGTTGGTCAAAGGTGAGGAAAGGTGAAATTCCTAGCTGCTGTTGCCGTTTTTATTGTCTACATCGTTTTTTCTGTTAACGCCTGGGGATTTGCGTTTGGTGACGCTGTAGCCCAAGCCGTAACTATTTCCGTGATTGGTTTAGTCGTAGCCAACGTCACGGGAGTGTTCAAGCCAAAGGTGATTAGTCGCTCAACCGTTCGTCAGAGCAATGGTGATCAAGATTACTTCATGAGTTCAGCGTGTTCCACAGATCGGTTCATAGCCTCAGACGATGATGATTAACAAGGCTGGGGACAGAGGTGCAACACCCATCCTGTCACCCATGCTTACACCCACCTTTTCGAACCGTCCTTAGCTGTCTAGGGAGAGATAACCCCATTTTGAGGCAAGCCCTTTGAATCGCTCACTTCCATTAGGGATGAGTGTGTGCGGCTCAAGACCCTGCACAAGCCGCCCCCTCAACACAGTGAATCCCGCTTTCAGCAATCGATAGTCCAGACTGCACAGGTCTTTAAGCATCAACCCCCAACGGTTGGTTTCGTGACACGCCAGCAGAACCATAGCGGCGGCCTGTGCTGATGGATCGGTCTGATCCCCCATGGCACGGGTCCAAAGCATTTCTATGGATTCGCGGTAGTCTTTAAGGCTGACGGCCAGTTCGGACTGGGCAGCGTGCGCCTCTTCATGTTGGCGCTGTAGTTGTTGGGGTAGGGCGGTATTCCGTAGTTCTTCCATGACCTTGCTCCAGGTAATACGTGTTTTAGCGACAGTTTCCGGCTCGCCGGTATCCCGCTGCTTCTGCTTCAGCAACGGACGAAAACTCTATCCGGTTGCGGACAGACACCCGGTCATAGCTGGGACAACCTTCAGACAGGTGATAGACCCGACTGTTCCGATTCCCCCTCACTGAGCCCTCTGAAGGGGCCGCCGCTGGCAGGGAGGTAAATAGTCCCTCGCCGCCATTCTTATGCCCCAGCTGCCATACCTTTTCCCCGGTCACAAACGGATTATGGTGCCCCATAATCGCCGCAATTCTTTTGTCCCGCTCCCGCTCCCACTTCGACACGGGGTATTGCTGATTCCAAGCCATCATCAGCTGCTGCTGTTGTCGGCTCATTTTAAGGTTGTATCGGTCGTGCATGTAGAAGTAGATCCGGGCAATCTGGCCGCGCGCCACCTCTGGCGGCTGGAATATCCGGCTTTTATGGTCCACTCGGATTTCACACTGACCATGTTGCGCCGGCGCACCAGGTAACAACCCAAACCGATAGTGGCTTCGATCCGCATTAGCCTCGCCAACAGTCGGCACAAGGTTATGAAGATCAGCTTCCATCATCGCAAACACCAGGTCATTGTCGGTGCAGTTTTCCCGACCACCGACTTGCCAGCATTGACGCTGATGCCCCATGCTCCAAGCTGGTAGAACATGCTCCCATTCGGTCCTGGCAGCCCTGTGAGCCTGTTTTCGCACTGAGTAGCCGCAAGACTCAAGCTTGGTAACTCCGCCCGATCGTCCGGCCCATTCCCAGGAACACCCGCAGTAGAACGTCCCACGATCCACATCATTTCGGTCACTGTAGACCTGTTCCCGAGCAAGCTTCTTAGCCTCGTAGAAGCTGCTGACCTCGGCCTGCACGGCAACGGAGGTGATCAGCAATAGAAGCCAGGTGATTCTCTTCAGCAGGTACATTGAATATCCTTTTTCTGAACTCTCCAGGGGACCACAGCATGTGCGGTCGATACGTGAACTACACGCCCATTACCAAAGTGGCTAAGCGGTATTTTGGCCAGCAATACCCGCTGGGTGACACCATTCGACAGTACAACGTCGCCCCGTCTCTAGCGGTTCATACCATCAGCAGAGACGCCAACCAGGAGCTACCCAGGTTCAACCTATCCAAGTGGGGGTTTAAGCCGCCCAGCGCAGGCGAGGGGGCACCAATACCGATCAATGCCCGCATCGAGAGCCTGACCCGCTCCAGATACTTCCAGGATGCCGCCCGCTTCCGTCGCTGCCTGGTTCCAGCCAACGGCTGGTATGAGTGGCAGAAGACAGAAGCGGGAAGCCGACCGTACTACATCACTCAGCCAAACCAGGAACCCGACGAAACACTGTTCTTCGCCGGAATCTATGAATACACCGGAGGACTTGGCACCTGCATGGCCATCGTCACAGAGCCTGCAGCTGATCGGATAGCACCAATCCATGATCGCCAGCCCGTATTAATCGCCCCGGAGTGCCTGGAGGCATGGCTTGACCCTGCCGTCCAGGATCTCCGGGAGCTAAAGGGCCGCATTCATCGTGTAGACCCGGCTACACTGGACTATTGGCCGGTTTCCGACCGAGTGAACAGCCCTGGCGTTAATGACCCGGATCTGATCACGCCGATTCGTTAAGGCTTAATCTTTCTCGACCTGTTCTTCCTGTTGAATCCGGCGCTGAACTTCCTCGCGGCGGATCGGCGTATCCTTCGGGGCTTCGACCCCAATTCGCACCTGATTACCCTTCATTCCCAAGACAGACACGGTGACATCGTCACCAAGCATCAGCGTTTCACCAACGCAACGCGTCAGAATCAGCATGATCAATTCCTCTAACTGGTCATTGGCTACAGAAGCTTTATTCAGCCTCTGAGCCCTTCCTAAGATTTATTACCCCGACTTGATTTCTTGGGGCTTTCCGTTTTGCCCAATTGTTCTCGGAGCATCTTCACCTCAGTCTCCAGCTGAGTTGCGCGGCGCTCCTGCTCCTTACCTTCTTTCGCTGCGGCCTGTTTTTCTTCCTCGGCCCGTTCAGCCCGCCGCGTGATCGCTGCTTCCCGTTCAGCCATCGCGGCCAGCTGGGCTTTCAGCTCTGCCCTGGTATCAATGAGATTTTCCCGCTCCCGCTGCAACTCTGTTACCCGCTTGTCCAGAAGGTCCATTCGTTCATGCTGCATAGCATTGGATTTACGCAGCTCAGCCAGATCCTTCCGTAACTCTGCATTCCTTTCCTGCAGGTCTTTCACACTGGTCTCGGCGGCTTCCCGTTGTTCCCGCTCGTTCTCCTGTTTTTCTTTCAACACAGCCAGATCACGCTCCAGGGCGTTAACTCGCTCTTGGCTATCAGCGTACTTCTGATCCGCCGTTTCCAGTTTTCGCTGCAGCTCTTGGCGCTCCAGCTGCAGGCCGTCTAGTTTGGACTCAAGATCCTCCACAGTCGCCGCTGCGTCCCGCAACTCGGCATCGGCCTGCTCCTGGGTTTCCCTGGCTCCAGCCATAACTTCAGCCACCCGTCGCTCGGCAGTTTTGATGGCCATAGTGTTCAACTGCACAACCAGGGCGTTAATCTGGTTAGCCAGGTCACTGGTGACCTGCTTCAACAGATCTTCTACCTCTACCGGCAACTCCTGGACCTCTTCGGTCTCTACCGTCTCCTGCTGCCGCTCGTAGTCCTTCCAGATGCGAATGTGGCGAGAGGGGTCACCACCCCCCAACACTTTACGCAAGGCGTAGCCGGTCACCCGTCGCCCAGCCTCTTCCAACCTCTTGCCTGCCTCGATGACCTGATCATGGTCATGCTCGGATGGGCGGCCAATGGAGGGCACTTCGGTCGCGTTCTCAGTCATGGGATAAAGCCTCTTTCTCTACTCGAATGCCTACAGTATAGAAAAAGAAACGAAAGAAAGGAAGTAAGAAAGAAAGGAAGTAAGAAAATATAATGGAATAAGCACAGTTA
>NZ_AXCB01000003.1:0-23799 GCF_000475375.1 Marinobacter sp. EVN1 | reverse complement strand
TTATTCAGACCTTCCCTAGCCAACATGGCGGATCTTCGCCTGGCCGCAGACAACGCGAAGTTTGGCGAAACCTTCCTGAATCTGGGCATCATTCCCGGTGACGGCGGGGCCTGGTTCCTTCAACGCCTGATCGGCTACCAGAAAGCGTTTGAGCTGACCCTGACCGGCCGCGTGATCGACGCCAACGAAGCCAAACAGCTTGGTATCGTGATGGACGTGGTGCCTGCCGATCAGCTAATGGACGCGGCCATGACACTTGCCAGAAGTATCGCCCAGCAGCCCGCCAAAGCCACCCGGCTGACCAAGCGCCTGATGAAAATGGCCCAGCGCACGGAACTGCGGGATTTTCTGGATATCTGCGCCTGTTTCCAGGGCATGAGCCACAACGAACCGGAACACCTGGAAGCCGTCAACCGCATGATGGAGGCGCTTAGCCGGAAGAAGTAGTAAAACCGCAAGACGCATCAATTACTTAGCAATATGACACATTTTGCTACATTAAAACCGCACGTGGCGCTTCCCTCGCGGCCCAGCATTGCTAGACTGACGGGGTAGACATAACAATAAACAATGTCAGAGTTGGCTAGCGAGGTCGGCTTTTGGTGAACCTGCAACACGCATGTCGCACGGTCCTGGTTGCACTGCTCGTTCTGTGCAGCCAAGCCGCCTATGCCAATTCGCCAACCGTTGTCATCAGCGCCGAATAACCCATTGCCAGCCAGTTCCAGTACTGGGAAGATCCTGATGCGTCCGCCTCCCTCCAGGACGTGCTGGCACTGCCAGACGCCCGCTGGAGCCGCCAGCCGGATGGCAAAGCCACCCTGGGCATTACCTCCTCCGCATACTGGCTCCGAATCCCTGTCGAAAATGCGGCCGACACCCGGCTCAACCTGGTGGCAGAACTCGGCTACTCCCAGCTGGACGATGTCCGGTTTTATCTGCTGGATGGCCGCACCGTCACACGGACACTGGAAACCGGCGATACCCGGCCCTTTTACCCCAGGGATGTAAACCACCCCAACAACCTGTTGCGCTTTGCGCTGGAGCCTGGTGGGACCGCCACGCTGATGATTCGGGTGGCCACCCAGGGGACCATGGTGCTGCCCCTGACCATCTGGCGCGAACACGAGTTTTTCGAGTCGGTCGCTGATGAACAGAAGCTGCATTTTTTCTACTACGGCTGCCTGTCCGTCATCATTCTGATCAACCTGGCGGTCTTCCTGACGCTCCGGGAAAAACTCTACCTGTTCTATGCGCTCGCCATTTTCGGCTACCTGGCGTTTTTTGCGTCCATCCGCGGGTTTTCATTCCAGCACCTTTATCTCAACGCGCCCGACCTGCATGCCCATGTACTGATGTTGTCCATGCCATTCCTGGCCATGTTTTCCATTCTGTTCTGCATGGAATTCCTGAAGGTGCGACAGCACAGCCCCCGGTTACGGAATGCGCTCATTGCCATGCTGGTGTTTGAAATCAGCTATTTTGTGTCGGTTCCTTTCATGAGTTACAACACCGGGATCCAGCTCGCTTCGGTGTCTGCGCTGGTGTTCTTTTCCCTGCTGCTGGTCGCCGGCCCGATTGCCTGGGCCGCCGGCGTACGCGCCGGCATATTCTTTACCCTTGCCTGGACCCCATTAACCATTGGGGTGCTCGCCACCTCCGGGCGCGCACTGGGGCTGTTTCCGGAAACGTTCTTTACCGAATACGCCATGCAGATTGGCTCCGGGCTGGAAGCGTTCATTCTCACGCTGGCCCTGGCCGACCGACTGTACCGGGAGCGGGAACAGAAAATCCGGGCCCAGGCAGACAGCCTGCGGCAGGAGAAAGCCCACAGCGAAGCCCAGGACCGCCTGAACGATGTCATGAGCCACGACCCGGTGACCGGCCTGCCCAACCGTAACCGTTTTGAATGGATGATTGATGAAGAGCTTCGGGCCCACCCGGAGCGCCGCTACATGGTGGGCGTCGCCCGGATCACCCGCCTGAAAGATATCAACCGAACCCTGGGCCTGGAACGAAGTGAGCGCCTGCTGAGAGCCATTGCCGAACAAATGTGTACGCTCGCCAAGGAACTGCCGATGGTACACACCAGCCTGGATAGCCGGGGCCGCGTAGAGCGCATATACCAGCTCTCCGGCGACAGTTTTGGCGTGCTGGTAGATGTGGAACGGGCCGACGACGATTTCCAGCCCCTGGACCAGGCACTCAAACAACTGGCCGAACCGGTGCTGCTGGACCACCTGGCCATTGAGCCGCATCCACGATTTGGCGCAGCCAGTTATCCCGAGCACGGCCACAAAGCCAGTGAACTGATCCGCAACGCCCATGTCGGCATGGAAATGGCGCCCCACGGCCCCTTTGAAACCGGCTTTTACTCACGCAGCAACGATATCTACGATGAGCGCCGGCTTACCCTGATGTCGGACCTAAAAGAAGCCCTGACCAACGGCACCACCGAACTCCACTATCAACCCAAAATGGATCTCCGCAGCGGTCAGATCATCGGCTTTGAAGCCCTTATCCGCTGGCAACACCCTGAGCGCGGCTGGGTGCCGCCCATCGATTTCATTCCGCTGGCAGAGAAAACCGGGGTCATCACCCAACTGACTCACTGGGTAATCGACCAGGCCCTGAGCGATCTCCATGCACTGCATCAGATTCAACCCGGGCTGGGGATGGCCATCAATGTGTCGGCGCGGGATCTGCTCTCGGCCGGGCTGGAAGAACAGTTCGCCCAGTGTCTGAACCGGTATGGTCTGGACGCTGGCCATATCACCGTAGAACTCACCGAAACGGCCGCCATGGACGACCCTGAGAAAGGGCTGGAGGCACTGGGCAGACTGTCCGCCCTGGGCCTGCGCATCTCCATCGACGATTTCGGAGCCGGCTATTCCTCACTGTCGTACCTGAAGCAAATCCCCGCCTCGGAACTCAAGCTCGACCGCACACTGGTACACGACATCCAGGCCAGCGACAGCGCCCGGGTGATTGTCGAGACCGCCATCACCATGGGCCACACCCTGGGCTATCAGGTAGTGGCCGAAGGCGTGGAGAGCGGCCAGGACGCCGCCCGCCTGAAAGCCATGGGCGCGGACCTGTTGCAGGGCTTCTGCCTGTGCCGCCCGCAATCGCTGACAGACACCGTCGACTGGCTGGAAAAACAACGGCAGCCTGAAGAAAGTCGCAACGCGAGCTGGTCGGATTAACCAGCCGCATCCCGCTTGCCCAGCCGGACGTTCATACGGGTATAGCCGCGCACAAAATTGGACTGCACGTATTCCGGCTCATCCACCACCTCAATCCGGTCAAACCGGGCGAGCAGTTCCTCCCAGAGAATCCGCAGCTGCATCTCCGCCAGCCGGTTGCCCATGCAGCGGTGCACCCCGAAGCCGAAGGCCAGATGCTTGCGGGCGTCTTTCCGGTCAATCCGGAACTGGTCCGGGTCCTCGATGGCCCGCTCATCCCGGTTGCCGGAGGCGTACCACATCACCACTTTGTCGCCCTTGCGGATGGTCTGGCCCCGGAGTTCAACGTCCTGGGTAGCAACCCGGCGCATATAGGCCAACGGGGTTTGCCAGCGGATGATTTCCGACACCATGGACGGGATCAGGGAGGGGTCCTGCTTCAGGCGATCGAACTCCTGAGGGAACCGGTTCAGGGCCAGCACCCCACCAGTCATGGAATTGCGGGTCGTGTCGTTGCCGCCCACAATCAACAGCACCATGTTGCCAATGAACTCCATGGGCCGGCTGATCATATCCCGGGTGTGTTCGTTCTCCAGCAGCAGACTGATCAGATCAAACCCCATCGGTTTGCCGGCGGCTTTACGGGCCTCTTTCTCGCGCCAGAGCAACGACATATGTCGCGCCATATCCGCAGCCGCCCGGAAGCCCTCATCGCGATCCACCTGGCCACCGGTGGTCTCTGGCGCGGCGGTGGCCAGGTCAGACCAGTAGGCGAGCTTGTGCCGCTGGTCGAACGGAAAATCAAACAGCGTGGCCAGCATCCGTGAAGTCAGGTCGATCGATACCCGCTGCACCCAGTCAAATGGCTCATCCACCGGCAGCTGATCCAGCACCCCGGCGGTACGCTGGCGAATCAGCGACTCCATCTGCGCCAGGTTTTTCGGTGCCACCACCCCCTGCACCGCCTGGCGCTGCACATCGTGCCGGGGCGGGTCCATGGCGATAAAAGTCTCGATCTCCAGCCCCTCTGGCTGCGGGCCGATGGAAATAATGGGCTCGGCAGAGAACAGTTCGTGGTGTTTGTCGACAAAAAGAATGTCCTCGTAACGGGTAATCGACCAGAACGGACCAAACGGACTGCTGGCCTGGTAGTGTACCGGGCACTCATCCCTTAACCGTTTGAAATAGGACTCCCACAGCCCCTGCCGATACAGGAAGGGATTGCTGACATCGATCTGTTCCAGCGCCAGTTCAGACACCGGCGGCAACGGGGTTTCCCGGAACTCCGGCACCGGCCGGCTGAGGCCGGCCCGTTGCCGGGCCACCTGCAGTGCGTGCGAGCCCCGGATCTGCCAATGCAGGGGAACGCGGGAACTGGCTTTCGCGACCAAGGGCTGAACAGCGGCTTCAAGCTGGGATAAAAGCGGGCGCATAACGTGACTCCTTGCGGGTAAGTGACAGGGTTTGACTACATCTGGAATTCCGGCAAACGCACCACCATGCCGTCCATGGCTTCCGACACCGTCACCTGACACGCCAGCCTTGAAGTGTCGGTTTTCTCCGGCGTCATCGACAGCATGCCCGCCTCACTGGCCAGCATGTCGCCGGTGGCCGGCAACCAGTTGGCCTCCACCATCACATGACAGGTACCACAGGCGCAGGCACCGCCACAGTCAGCATCAATACCCGGCACCCCATTCTCGGTGGCGGCTTCCATCAGCGACTTTCCCGCCTCAATGTCGACCACATGCTCGGTGCCATCGTGTTCAATGAACGTAATACGGCCCATCACTCACCCTCTGTTGTTATTGATATCGGACAATGAGGCCAGAATACGGCCGAACCGACAGGTGCAGCAGGTCATCAATTGACACAGGGGAGTCATTTCAAGACACTCTGATTGTCGCGGCCCTGCGCCGCGACCTCTCCTTCCTGAGCCCAGACGGAGGCCGTTAACGCCATGCTGACCACCAACCCGGACAGGGCGTGTATTCCCTCCAATTACAGCCGGTTGATCGCGCGGGAACTGGGCCTTCAGCCTCGGGAGTTGCGCAAACTGCTGCATGGCACCGGCCTGACCGTGAACCAGCTGCTACAGGAAGACACCCTGCTGACCCCGATTCAGCAGGTCCAGGTACTGCAGAACAGCCTCAGCCTGGCCGGCGACGAGGCCCTGGGGCTACGGCTGGGCCAACGCATGACCTCGCCCAGCCACGGAGCGATGGGGTTTCTGGTGAACAGCAGCCCGGACCTGCTCACCGCCCTCAAGGCCTTCCAGACCTTCCTGCCCACCCGACTGAACCTGGCAAAACTGGACCTGAGCATTCGCAATCAACGTTTGACGGTGACCTGTTCCTTCAACCTGGCGTTGACCGCTTCCCTGCAACGTCTGCTCAGCGAAGCGTTCGCCGTGATTTTCTTCGACACCGCCGAGTTCATCATCGGCCGCCCCCTGCATGAGGCCGTGCTGGCCTTTGCCCACGCTGAACCTGCTTACCGCGAACTCTACGGCCGTTATCTGCCCTGCACCGTGCAGTTCCGATCCCCCGTGATTGCTCTGGAGCTGCCCCTCCCGGTGTGCAAAGTGCCGAATGCCTCGGCCAATCATGAGAACTACCAGCTGGCGCTGAAACAATGCCAGGCCATGCTGGATCAGCTGAAGGCTAACGACAGCGGATACCGTGCCCGGGTACAGAAAGCGATGTTGTCGACCCCGCCTGGGGCCCTGTGTGAAGACGAGATCGCCGCGCAGTTGTTCATCAGCAAACGAACACTGGCACGGAGGCTGAACGCAGAAGGAACGAGTTTTCGGGCATTGAGGGATCAGATGCTTGCACAGCAGGCGGCAGGCTACCTGCGTGACAGCCCGTTGGCGGTAGAGGCCATTGCGGAATTGATGAACTACCACGACAGCGCCAATTTCCGGCGCGCGTTCAAGCGATGGTTCGGGGTGACCCCGGACGCCTATAGACGTTCACACCGCTGACAGCGTGGGCTCAGGCACCGGGGCTATTACTGCGGGCAGAGTGACTCGTCCCGTTCGAAGGTGTGGGTGTCAGACACCTGCCCGGCGATGGGGATCACCAAAAAACCCGTGCCAACAAACGCCGACGATTGCTGGGCCAATCCCTGACCCTGACTTCCCAGGCCGAGAACGGTCTTGCTGGTGGCCACGCCGATGAACGGGTTGCCCGGTTCGCCCGCTCCGGAGGCCAGGTAATCACGTTTCAGCTCGACGAACCCGTCCCGAAACTCAAAGTGTTTTCCCGCCTCAAAACGGCTGCGCTTGATCACAGAGCGGTTTGAGATGGCGGAGACCACGAGGCTTTCGCCCTCACCTTGCTCAATCCAAACAGCTTCTGGCCGGGTCTCCGGGGTAAAGTGTTCCGGCCAGAGCATGGAACTGAGGCAGAGCATCGCAGGCCCATCGGCGGGTACCTCACAATTCCGGAAACAACCGGAAAAGGCAGCCAAATCAGGTTGTGCAACCAACTCAGGCGCCTCATCCGGGCCGGTCGAGACCGCGCAACCGGCAACCAGTAACACCGCCCACAGCCACCCTGCTCGCATCATCACCCTGCGCCCGTAAGGAAACCTGCACTCCACACCCCGGACAGCAACCGGCCGCGGCGCTGTCGGGACAGACCCTCATAAGGATTATAGGCAACTTCCCGCTCATGGCCCTCAGGGGCCTGAATCATTCCGCGTCAGATCCAGTGCCTGAACCGAGCCGCAAGGTAAGGGGCGAACACCGTAACCGCGAGAACCATGGGCCAGAGGTTACCGCCCCTGAACGTGTAGGCCTCCAGCAACTCTGCCCGGGATTTGCCCTGCCAGAGCCCGAAGGAGAATTCGAACACCAACGTAAGCACCAGCCAGGCCACCCCCAGGCCAAAGAGCCCCGCCAGGTGGCGGACATTCAGCCAGGGCAAGGCAACGTAGGCCATACCAATAATCAGCAGTGAAAGCAGGATGCCGCTCAGCACCAGCGCAACCGACCTGCCGAATACCGGTTCCAAAACCGCTTCCCGCAGCACGCCATTGGCGATGGCCAGCACCAGAATACCGCCCCAGACCACCAGCCCCTTCAGTAAAACCGTCATCATTATCCGCCGTCCTTCCACCCGATAGCCTGCGTCAAGTCGCCTTCGGTAAACCGGAGAACTCCGGCACATCGCCCAGCGCGTGATCCCAGGCTGCCCGGCTCGACGTGAAAAGATGCGCGGTAGGCACCCGGGAGAGCTCCGAGTCCAGACACCCGGCGGGCACGACCAGCAAACCCGTAATATGGGTGTTGGGCACTGCCGAACCACAGGTTCGGCAAAAACACTTTTGATGCCGGGTGCCCGGGAGCGTAAAGGAGGCCACAGCCTCCTCACCCGCCAGCCAGACCAGCCGGGCCGACTGGGAGAACAGGTTTGCTGCGTGGGCAGACCCGGTGTCCTTCTGGCAATACCGGCAATGACACAGGTAAAAGCTGTCGAAGTCTCCGTGCACCTCGAACTTCACGGCGCCACAAAGGCAAGAGCCAACATAATCCGTCATCGCATTCCCTCCCTTCAGTATGCGAGGTAACAACCGGTGTTCGCGTGCATGCAAAGCTTCGGCAAAGGCACCACCAACTGGCTGCATGGCGCAGGCTTAACCGCTACAATGGACCTCAGTGGAGCGCAGGCGCTGCTGCCATTTTTTTACAGGAAAGCCCATGGCTATTCAGCTTGATTTTCGCACCCTGAGCCTGACATTAATGCTGTTCAGCCTGGTGTTCGGTCTTGGTATGTTTGCCTACTCAAGAGAGCATGCCAAGTTCTCTGGAATCCGGACCATGGGCGCAGGTTATCTTCTGATTGGTGGCGGCTGTGTGCTGCTTGGCCTGCGCCATTTTATTTACGATTTTGCTTCCATAGTGCTTGCCAATACCGCAATCATTATAGGAGTAGTGTTGATATACAGAGGGCTGTTTCGTTTTCGCGGTATCTCTCTGCGCCATGAACGCTGGCTGAGCACCGCACTGGTGCTGGTGCTGGCGGCTTTAATGTACGTTTATACCTTTCATATTCCAGATGTAAACCTGCGCATTCAGGCCTTCTCTATTGTTTTTGCAGCTGCCTGCCTGATTGGTGCCACCGGATTTTTACGACATCGCGAAAGCCATAACCGTATGGCCGGCAAAATGCTCATCGCCATGTTTTTGCTGGTGAGCGCATTCTTTATTTTCCGGTTTTTTCGGTCGTTTTACGACGTACCGCCTGAAGATTTCATGAACGCCGGATTGCTGAGTGCATTGGCAGTTATCGCCGGAGAGTTTCTGGTTATATTATCTTCATTCTGCACAATATGGATGGCGTCCGATGAGTTGCAGGATGAACTCTGCGAAATCGCGAGGATTGATCCTTTAACGGGGCTCTACAACAGGCGGGCATTCGACGAATGTTGTGACATTGAGTTCAGCCGTGCGCAGCGTTCGGGTGCGCCCTTCGCCATTATCATGTGCGACCTGGACCACTTCAAAAACGTGAACGACGAGTACGGCCATCATGTAGGCGATGAGGTATTGAGACGCTTTGCCAATACGCTCAAAGAGCACATACGAAAGCATGACGTGGTGGCGCGTTTCGGGGGCGAAGAATTTGTTCTGTTGTTGCCTGGTAAAGACACCGAGCAGGGATTAGAGGTGGCGGAGAAACTCAGAGCCAAAACGGCAGACACCCAGATCAAGATTGGTGATGATGTCTGTTTGACGCTCTCGGCCAGTTTCGGAGTGGCTCACTACGATTCCAGTGACCGTGAGTGGAGTGCCGTGCTGCACCGTGCGGACAACGCGCTGTACGCCGCCAAAAAACAGGGGCGTAACTGCGTTGTCGAACTGGCAACGAAAAACCCAGGCGAGGAATGCCTTTCGCGAACACCCTCCGTCATTCGTATTTAACGGGGCTTCCGGGCAATAAGGAAAAAGGCGTCTCTGCGGCCCAAGCCCGACAGGCTTGCCATCATGGCGACCAGTACGGCATCCCGTAGCATCGAATAAAAAGCTGTGGTCAGGTCAACCGCGTTGGGAAACGGCTCCGCTTACGCTACTGGCTATCAATTGTACGAGTGTAGATCGTCCTGGTTCCAAAAACGGATTTCCGGTTCACGATTAGAAACGGGACAGTGGGGATCGCAGACAGGAGTATGAAAGCGCAAAAATCGTTGATGTATGAGTTTGAACTGACCGATATCTGAACGACATCGCCAATGACCACCCAAAACACCAAAATCATGGTCAGATAATAGACGGGGCCGAACCGTAGATGAAGGATGTCGTCCGACTCACCTGCCTCACTCAAATTGGCGCTGCAAAAAGGACAGAGAAAGCCTTTCCGAAAACCCTGATCACCGCCATCAACAGCCTCTCTTGTAGGGAAGGAACGTTCACAGGAGACACAGAGATATTGCTCTTTCAAAGCTCACCATCCTCATGGTTGGCCTCAACTCACCAGATCTTACAAGATGGCTATGTCTTTGGACCGGCCTTCGTGATGGTGCCTTGGGCAACCGCAACGATACGCTCTCCGTCATCGCCAACCGCAACCACATTGCACTGACAAACCGCCTGGTTCCTTCCTGACGAGAGAACGGTGGCTTTGGCCACCAGTTTTCTGCCGATAGCAGGACGCAAATAATTGATCTTGAATTCGGAGGTAACCGAATCGCCCAGCACCGAGCCGCCGGCATAGGTCAATGTGTTGTCTGCCAGATAACTGAGAACACCGCCGTGGACGAAACCATGCTGCTGCTTCAGCTCCTCGCGCACCTCAAGCGTGAGAACCGCAGTACCCGGTTCAAACACTTCAAGCTCAGTGCCAAGCAACACGCTGAATGGCTGACTCTCTAATATGCCTTTACCAAATTCGAACAGCTCGCTCATGAATTGCACCTTTTGTCGATATAACGCCGATGATAACCGCCCGGTTGGACGGACTTGGGGCCGGGAACGGGTTAAATGCCGTAGTCGCGCTCAACCCTCGCAATACGAACCCGAAAGCTGGAGTACCATGTTTGGCGACCAAGCTTCTGAGCTTCTCGGTGCTCTGCGTTCTTTTTCCAGTTGGTGATGGCCTCCAGGCTCTCCCAGTAGGAAACGGTGATGCCTAATTCCTCACGCACCGATTCCATTCCCAGGAACCCTGGTTGGCTTGCGGCCAACTCAACCATTCGGTCTGCCATTGCCTCGTAGCCATTGTCGCCCTCTGTGCGATGGCTACTGAAAATGACCGCGTAATACGGCGGCTCAGGGGTTTTTGCTATCTCCGACATAGATCCCTCTGGCATTTAACGCCCGGCGTAACCGGCTGGCGTTGGAGCATCAGCGAAAGAGCCTTCCGCGCGGACGCTACAGTCAGGCACTTATTCATGAAGCCATGGCGCATAGCTCAGACCAACCAACACACCCTCGGGGCTCATAAACCGTGCCACGGTTTGCCCCCAGGGTTCAGTGCGGGTTTCATGAACGAACTCCTGCCCCCTTTCCTTCATCTCTTGCACTGCCGCCTCTACAGCCGCTGCATCCGCCAACTCAAATTCGATGGTCGCCGTCGGCTCAGGTATATGGTCGGGCCATTCCTCCTGGCCAAAACAGGAGTTAGCTGCCATAGAAAGGGGCCATACTCCGAAATGGTTCGCTCCGGGGAATTTATCCATGAAGCGATAGTCGTCCATCTTCTCCAGCGGCAGGCCCAGCGCATCCTCATACAGAGACGCACTTGCCGCAGGGTCTTTGGTTATGGACGCAAAACCTGAGATACATTTGATTTCCATACAATCCCTCCGTGGTTCATGGAGCACCCTCTTGTTAGGGGCTTCCCTAGCTATATAAGTTGTTTCCTGTTTGTGGGTACACCCTACGGTTAGCGATACGTGTCTACTACCTTACGGGAAGTCCAAAGTCCGTTGCTACCGATTGTTACCAGCCCAGATCTTAAAGACAAAGGACTCGATTAAGGAGCCTAACAGGACCAAAAAGCCCAGCATGGGAAGACCAAGAACAAGATAGATTTCAACCCAGCTCATATTCTTTAGTATACGAGTTGTGTCGAACGCTAAGAGCAAGCCATGTTGGAGTACGACGGGCATTTGCAAAAAAATATACTTCCCTTTCGGATCGCTGACGAACTGCGCCGATATTACGAAGCAAAATGAGACAATCAAATAAAGACCGCAGAGAGCTAACCCTGTTTTAGTGATTCTCATACTTTCCTATCGTCTGTTAACGTGCGCATCTGTGGACAACAGTAGTAGATTGACTTTATTCAACAGACCACGGCGTAGTAGTGTTTTCTACATATATAGATTCAAGAACCCCTTCTTCATTTCTCATAAAACTATAAACACTTTCACTATCAATCTGCTCGCCTCGATACTTTTTACCATGTCCCATCAAATCAAACTGCCCTTCGTTAAACACTGGTATCTTGAGGGCGTCTTGTTCTGATAAAAGTGTCTTGGCGAAAGCCACATCAACACGTGATGTTTCTCCCCTGTAACCTAATGCTGCGGCTCTCAAATACAGTAAATTCGCACCTTCACTTTTTGTTCGCGCCATGAGCTCTTCTGCAGTGCAGTTTTGGAATGTAAGCTCAACCCGTCTAATCTTACCGGGACTTAAAACTATATCAGTGAATCCCATATCGTAGTTGACTGGAAAAAATCCCACACCACTTGTACTTATTGAATGATTCGTGCTCTTAACCTTTTCGTGATGGAGCGTTACTCTTAATAACGCACTATCCTTGTTACCATAATTAAATAGGGCCACGTCCATCGTGCATATTGGCTTGTTCTTAATGTCTGTACCAAATCCAAATTCAATGATTTTCATTGAAAGCTTGGACTCTTCGTGCCACCACTCCATATAGAATGAACTCACCGAAAGTGAAATAGCTATTATTGAAAACACTAAAGAAATGTAGACCTGTGTTTTTTCTTTCATTCTCTGCTTCCCTGCTTACTTATTTCTCTATCTACGCCAAACGCGATTATGCATAACGCTCTGGTATTGCAGCGCTCCGGTGCGCAAGCGCAGGAGCGCTGGCCTTCCCCCATTGGTTAGGGGCGCGACTCATGAATACGCTGCCACCGCCTGGCAAGGGTAAATGCCTGATGCCTCTTTGACTGGGAGTTTTGCTTATTAGAGGCGAAGCTCTCTAGCTCTGCCGCAACTTCGCTATCTATTTCAACTCCCTGCTCAAGCCAATCCAGAGCCTCAGAAGCCCAGCCATCAGTTGGCCATCTGAGTGCGGCCAGAACAACTTCTCTAGGAGAAACCGCCTCAATGTCTAGCTCTGCCAAAGGCATAATAAAGTTCGATACGAGCTCACTCTGATTCACACTGAGCCTCTAACGCCAATGATAAGCGGCGCCCGACTAGGGCGTCCGGTGGACGGCCGATAGGCCGGGAACGAACTTAATTGATTGGTTATATTTACTCTTCGTCCACGGCCTTCAGTATCTGATGTGCAAGTTCCCTGGCTTGGTCTGCGCTCAGTGAGACGGGCAAAACTTGATAAGACAGAAGGCTCTTCGCAACGACCTTCAAACCCACGCCTTTCTCTCCGTTCTCAAGCACCAGCTCGACGAGATCAATGCGCTGTTTCAGGGGACCCTTTCCCAGAGCATCAACCGCTGCTAGCTTGCCGATATTCCTGCCTCGATAAAGGCTGAACAAGCCCATAACCTCTCCCTAGGAAATATAACGCTGATGGTAACCGGCGCCAGAGCGCAGCGGAGGGAACCAGAAGCGGTACGCTTTTGGCGTCCGGTTGACCGCCTTGTTACATGTTGATTCGATAGTATCGGCCATGCTCTCCATCCTTAGACCCACTGTGCGTGACCTTCCACCCCAATTTTTGGGCCACTCTCTTGCTGGCCGCATTTTCGTCAGCAATGAAAACCTGGGTGGCCGCTAAATCAATCTCAGTAGATAGCCTTTCAACCGCCAACTCGGAGGCCCTGGTCGCTATGCCGTTGCCCCAAAACTCCGATCTGATGAAATAGCCGAAGTCCAAAACACCTTCGATCTCTTTAACGCCGCAGAACCCAATGAATTCATCAGTATCAGATTCGGCAATAGCGAAGCGCGACGGATTATCGAGCGCAGTCTCAAACCACGACTTCGCCTCGTCTTCTGTTAAAGCGCGACGCGGCCCAAGAAATCTCATTACCCGAGGATCTCGAATCATGGCCATGACGGCTGCTTTATCTTGGCTTCGAAGGTCTCTCAGCTTCACCTGAATCATAAGACTGGCTTCACCATGTAACGCCAAGCACACCGGCGCCACGCCAGTGACGTCCGGTGCTGTGACTTGTTAATTGGCGGTTACCCGGCTGTTCCGCCCTGGCACACCGCTCCAATGTTTGCTCCCGATACCTTGCACGAATCCCGACGGATGGCGAAGGAAACAAGGCACGAAAATCGAGAATTTTGCGAAGATTTACGTGGAGAAGAGTCGAACTTTGGTAAAGATGTGAATTCCTGTTCTCCGTGCTCGGAACCTCTCTCATTTCTCCGAGGCCTTGCCAATTAACGACTTGCTCAGCGGCGCGCTTTAGCGCGTCCGGTGGAGGGCCGAGGACCCGGAACGTACTGCAGCTACTGGTTAGGGCGCACTTCCCCAGCACCTGCACAAATACGCCCTCTACTTGGCAAAGCGCAGAGAAATGTGATCTACTCTGGAAAGCTCCGCCTTGTACGACTCAAACGCCTTGCCATCATCACGCTGGATGATTTCTAACTGTGGGTAGGCGCCCACAAAGTAGGCCTCCACCACCTCTTTGGCTGCCATGGCAGACTCGAGCTCTTGCATCTCAGCCAAGAACGCTCGCCTCCTGCTAGAGCCATCAATGTGTTCTTGAGGGATGTAAGCCCAGACACGCTGCTTGCGCTCACCAGACCATATATATTCAACAAAGCGCAGCCCGACCCCTTTATTTTTATAGACCTTTAGCTTATCTATGGCCCCGTAGTAGATGAGGCCCTGCTCGTCTTGGAAGTAACGTATGCGCTTAAAAAATTGTCGAAACGCCTTTGTTTTTCCAGCGACGGTGAAGTCCTTTTTCTTGCTGTCTTCATCACCCGATAGAAAGCAGTCCACCACGTAGTCCAAGTACCGCGTGCGCGTGCTTGTACGTCGCCTGCTGACGCTTTCGCCGTTAACGTCGCGCCCACGGCCCGGCGCAGAACCATCACTAGATTCAGTACTTGCTGACGGCTTAGCTCCAGCGCGTGTCCGCCGACGGGGTGTGAGGTCTAACTCAGTCGGGAACTGAGTTATCTTGAAGTCATCCTCCTGCCGGCCATCCCCACGGTCCGCGCCACGGGTGGCATTTCCGCGAAGGAAGCCGCACTCTGGCACGTGATCTTCCAAACTGCGAAAGTGCAAGGCACGTTTAGACTTTCGCGGCATATAGACACCGACTGCTGTCAAACGTGCACGGCACACGCAATCTTCGCAGCTGAAAGTAAGTCGTTTCCCGAAGCGTTCGTCGTCCTCGTCCGTGTAAATCTCGCGTGCCTTGTAAGACGATATCGGTTCCTGCAGTTCCTCACAGTAGGCGCGGCCAAATTTCATCGGCATGTCATTATCCTTAACGGGGCGTCAGTGGAATCGTTCTGCGAGCGCTAACGCCGAAGCATAGTGGCAACCTTGGAGTGGCGACGAAGGAGCCGCGGAAAGGGCGTCCGGTGGCCATCGGCCGCGAACTGCTGCGCCTTGTTAGCATAAATACATTACCACCAAACTAATTGCTCGGGCGATTCTGTAGACGTAGAAGAAAACCTTGTCGTTCACTTTTATCTGTATTTCAAATTTAATCCCAATTTTCACTTTTTTCACCTCCTGCTTTTTACCAGTGAGGTGAGAATAAGCTGGGATGTAGATGCTCACCCATGACACAAAATCGAGGATACGCCGATATTGTGTCAGGGTGCTGCCCGTATAATCTGTCGCTCAGTCAATGTCGGATCGTCGAATACAGTTGCTGTGGTCTTGGCGACTATTTCTCGCAACGGCTGCCCCGTTTCGCTGCGGATCAACTGGGTTAGCTTTTTGATAAAATAGCTACGCTTAGCGTTAGGATGGTTTGGCTTTTCAAGCTTTACGGATGACTGCTCAGTACCAAGCAGTCCCACCTGCTCATCCGAGCCCACACTCGCCAACTTACGGAGATTGGTTGATAGCAACCCAGGATTCAAATCAGGCCAACGTTTGTATTCAGGTTCAGTTTTCGAGTGTTGCTCTGCATCTACATTGGGGTCGAAAATTTTTAAAGAGTGGCCCACCATATTTTTAAGGACTAATTTGTTGCGCTTTGAAAAATACTTCTCCTGTAAGAACTGATCATAACGACTAAATTGAATTAACTCTGCTAGCTTTATAGCGGTTTCATTAACTTCTACTAACCAGCTCTCGTACTCTTTTGGCGTGAGGTTGTGCGGCTTCGTTTCTATATAAATCGACGACAGCTGAACCATACTAGCGAAAGAAGTGGCCCTAATCCTGTATTTGGGAAGCTTCTCCCATACCGATTTCATATCCGGGTACGTTAGCAGCCTATACAAAATATCAGCTTGTTCGGTATCAGGTTCAGCTGTTGGGAAACGATGTTTCCAATAGTCCATTTCGTCACATGCTTCTTTCCACTCTGAAATCACATCTTGTGGGGCCCAGCTCGGAAATTTCTGACTATTCACAATGAAGAGCTCTTCAATGGTTTCATTAATAGCACCGGAGTGCTTATATGCTAACGCCGCATTCAGCGGCTTGTCCGCTGTAATGCTTTGTTAACTTCTAGGCCTGATCTATCGAAATGCATAGCGAACCACACAACAAATAAAACAAGCTGAAATATTTAGGTAAATGCGACCGAAAACTCAGTCACTTGGGAAGAGTCTTTTCTTTCAACAACATATGTCCCTTCTTCTTATCGGGCATAAAGAGTACACGATTGTCCTTTAATGACTCTGGATACTTATTCAAACCTGTTGAAATGATCACCTGAAAATCAACGCCGTAATTTTGCAACTCTTCCAACTGACGAATACAGTTAATCAGATGCTCCAATTCGATTCCGGCAGTCTCAGGTGTATCAATAAGTAAAAAGCGCGGAAATGTTACAGACTCGTCAGACAAAGCTAAATGCATGAGGGTAATAAAGTACATCAGTCGAATTGAAACAAGAGAGCTGGTTTCCCGATAAATACCGTCATTAATTGAAGGCAAATAGTTGTCCAACGTGATCTTTGCAGACCTGCAATCGGGCAAAGTATTTTTCATTAATTCATCATACTTTTTACTGAACGCATTTACCTTTGAAGTTACGTCCTGTTGAGCATTAATCTCAAGCCCTTTCCTTCTTAGCTCAGCTTCTTTTGCTTTGGAACTAACCAAATCAAAATCATTTTGGAAACGTTCCAGCTTTGACTCAATCTCCAACAATCGATTTAAATTCGCAACATCATCTCTAAGCTGCAATATTTTATCATCAATATCATTTAGGCTTTCAATATCAACAATTTCATCGACTCGCCCAAGCATTTCCTGAAGCTTTTCACGCAAAACCACCGACTTTTTCTCTATCGAATCGATTTCCTTTTTAGTCGATTGAACTTCAGAGTCACAATCATCATATGCGGTTTTAATTGTTGATAGCGTCTTAAGTTTCGTTTTTAGAATATCCTTATATTCTTTTGATGTGTAAAAAAACCTTTCGTATTGTTCTTCTTCAATCGAAGCGCCACAAACACAATGCCCTTCCACACGCTCCACGTGACTTAAGCAATATGGACAAGTATCAGATGTAAAGAGATTTAGCTGATCGTGAGAAAAAATAACTTTTTCAATGCGTCTAATTTCTGAAGCTGACTCATTTCTAACTACATTTAATTTGTACCGTTCATCGAGAGCAGAGACCAACTTTTCTTTTAATCGACTTAATCTGAGTTCACAATCAATTAATTCGGATTTGCACGACTCAATATCTTGGTTAATCGTATTTGATCCAGACCGATTACGCTTGAATGCCTGTCTGGCATCATGCAGTTTATCAATTTGCTGCTCTTTATCAGAGATTTCTTTCTGCAAGAAGCTGACATTTTTAGCCTCGCCATTTTTTCGCATTTTGTCGGCTAAAAACGTGTACTCATTGACAACCTCTTTAGCCAAGCTTTTCTCTCTCGACAGCTTCTTTTCCTCGACGATAGAGTCGTAGTATTCAGAATAAGCTTTACCAACTAAGAGTTCAAAGATAGCTTTTCTAACTAACTCAGAATCAGAAACATAAGTTGAATTAGTGTCTGGTTTTTTATAAATACTCTCTGGGTTCGGCTGTTGATCGTGATAAATTAGCCGCATCAAATCTGATATGTTAATCTTAAATGTATTATATCCATGAAAAAGCTCGACCACAGATATTTCCAACTTCCCAAGAATCCAGTCAGAAAAAATATATGCATCTTTGCTTCTGTTTACGGGGTATATTTCAGTCTTATCTTCCGAAAGACAAAATCTTACTTTCTCTTCAAGTAAAGTCTTTTTATCTTCTGAATATATTTTTTCAATCACTCGCTTATAGGGAATTACTGTTACTTCATTATCTCCAAAATAGCGCCTCAACAAATAGCTGCCATCATTGATTGAGACATAAAGGTCAACATAGTTATCGCTATCAGAAGTTATTTCATCGTGACGCTTATCATTATTTCTTCGAAATATTGGAACCTCACCCCCCAATGCAAAATAAATCAAATTACAAAAGGTACTTTTCCCTGTTCCATTATCGCCTTCGATTAGGATGATATTTTGGTCGAACTCTTTAGATTCGAAATAATACTTGTTTCCTTCGTAAACAAGCTTATTAACTCGCATCAGACCCATGTTCGAACTCCATTTTCAACATAAATTTTACTTAACATGGTATCCAGAGTTAGCGATGCCAACCGTCCAACTTTCTTTGATACATCCTTTATATTCCTAGTTTCCGACTCGAAAACATTGCTATTCAAGAAGTCATTGGGAAGGCTGTCCTTAGCCAAAGTAACATCAATCTCTTGCGCTTTGCCTCGATTCAAACTAACGTAGCCTTTCTTCTCAAGAACAAACAACAACTTAAGAATTTCACTTCTTCGGGTTAATCCATTTGAATAGCTATCAAGCAAACACTCATAATCTTTAGGGTTTAGCTTTTCTCCTGAAGAGCGGGAAACTACGTAGACTGTTTTATCATCACTAATAATTTCGGTCAAAAAGGCCAACTTTCTGTAGTCTCTGAAATATTTCCCATCGCGACAACCCAAAGAATCCAAAATAACAAAAACGGAATAGCAGTAAAGATAGAAATCCTCACCGCTTAGGTACATTAGCCTTTTCTTTTTACTTATGTCACTCATCACAATACTCATCAAAAGCTAAAAAACACCCATCAAACAAGTTCCAAACAATTCCTTCTATTGTTTTATCATTAGAAATCGTATATTTATAATCGGTCTTTAACTTAGAAATATCATCTACCGCTTTTGATACAAGTGTCTGAAGAACGGCATCCAAGTCGCCGCCGTTTTCAGGGGCTACATACCCATCACCTGAGAAATATTCTTCACAAGCTTCAAAAACACGATACTTCAAAGACAAAAAAGACTTGTCCGCTTCACGCTCTTCATACTTCGAACCACTTGCTTTTCTTGCTAACTGTCGAATTCGACGATCTGGAATATCCTCTACTACTGACAGCACTTTTTCTTTCAAGTTTCGCTTGTCGATCACATCCTTTTCAAGCTCAGCAATATAGCGCCATGTAGGATCTATACTTTCGTCTGGAATTTGAGACTCTGCTTCTTTAAAAATTAGCTTTACGTCTGAACTATGAACCAATTTATCGACTAAGTTTTTACTATTTTGTCTTTCACTCAGCTTGTCCATTAACAAACAAAATATTATATTTTCTTTGCCTATATGCGCATTGTTGTGAAGTGGTGAATTCTCAATATCTTTTAAAACTGTCTGCTTGAGAGCATCCTCATCTTCCTGCCCAAAATGCCATGATATGGTGTTCAGAAAATCTTTGAAGCCATCAATACTTAGACCCTTAAGCGTATCCAGGTTTCCTGATTTAGACTTTTCTTTATATTGGTAAGTGTACTCTTCAACAAGAATTTCTTTTACTAAACTAACAACTTCGTCTGAAGCACCATCCAACGATTGAAGAATTTCTAAAATTGGGCTTTCTGGTAGAGTTATTTCTTTATCGCTATTGAGCTTGGATTTTCTCTCCTTACCGACACCCCTCGTTGTATAAAAGCCCAAATAAACGCTGTTACTGGTGCGAAATTGATCTATGTAGATGTCATAAAAACTGACCAGCGTATTGATAACCGGAGGGCTAAAAATTGTGAAATTTCCATTCAAGTCATAATTCTTGTCTTCTTCGAAGTAATTACTGACTTCTCCATCTACAATAGTCTGATGGGAAACATCTTCGAGATTTTCCACCGCAGTAAAAAATACAGTGCTTTGATCCCGCTGAATCGTTTGCAGCATGAGCTTTATCGCCCTTATGAGCTGTAATCTAAAGCCTTTGCCAGAGTCCCCGGCTTCCCTATCGATAGTCTCTGCTGTCATACAAAAGTGTCGCCTCGATTAAATTTGGCCAATGTACGGAATTGCTCTTTAAAAGTTAACGCTGCCAACACGGGCAGCTTTGGAGTAGAGGCGAAGCCGCAACGGAAAAGCTGTCCCTGTGCTTGGCCTGGTTAACTTTAATCATAAAACCACCAATTCACGATTTTCTTTCAAGCCACAAGGCCATCGTCCATTGCTATACAAGTCGGCCACCTCACTCCATACGCCCTTTTGTCTGAGAACGGCCTCTCTCGCAGCCATTTTGAAGGCGAAGAGTGCCCCGCCTCTAGAGCTCTCGGTGAAGTCATGAGGACCATACACGAGGGAAGGATGTGATCGGCCGATTTTTCTCAGAGACATGAGAACTGCTCTATAAACAAGCATCTCTGCGGCTTTTGTTTCCGCACATTTTTTCGGACCATTCAAAGGATCCTCTTGATCTCTGCTTGTCGGCAACCAGTCCCAGAAATATGTAGAGCCCAATACGCGTTCTATCGGGCTTGCAGCCGAGAGCCAGTCAATTAATTCAACTTGTTTGGCTAGATCTTCAGGTGTCATAGGAAGTTAACGCCCGCAGCATGCGCGGCTTTGGAATGGAGGCGAAGCCGCAATGGAAAAGACGTCGCC
Source organism: Marinobacter sp. EVN1 (assembly GCF_000475375.1). Lineage (NCBI taxonomy): Bacteria > Pseudomonadati > Pseudomonadota > Gammaproteobacteria > Pseudomonadales > Marinobacteraceae > Marinobacter > Marinobacter sp. EVN1. The sequence goes on along the minus strand of NZ_AXCB01000003.1, from coordinate 3,335 downwards.
GTGCCTGCGATTGTTAAATCTATCAGTCGAGATTCCGCCCAAAGAGTCTAGCTAGGAAACCAACGACTCCTCTTTCCGTGCGTCCCGCAGTATTGCCGAAGAAATGATTCCGAACTGCAAAGAAAACCCCGACAACGATACACGAAAGTCCAACCCATTCAGCGACCTGGGCAATTCGCCCAAGCCTAATCTCAAAGATGCTGTGAAATCGGCTTCCTTCCTGAGCGGCTATCTGAGACTCAACAAAACCTCCGAAGCCGACGGCAATTACCAAGTAGCTGATAAAACCCAACACCAAAGCACCCCACCATGGCAAAGCTGCTGCCGCGCGGACAACATCAGCTACGATGCTGAACAAGCTGGAGCTTTTCCTTCTTCTGTAGCGCCTTCCCAGTCGTCGACCCCTTATGATTTAACGCCAGTGGTAATGGGCGCCAACGGAGCGCAGAGTAGTTTGCGTCCCGTTGACCACCTGGTTATGCCAGTTGCTGGAGCCAATCACGAAACCACTCCGTAGGCATTTGCTCTTCCTCGAAATTTTTCGCTCGGAGCTCCTCAAGTGAATAGGTGTTCGCCAGATATAGATCCCACTGAGTTTCCACATCAGTGAGGATTGGCAGTAATGACTCAATTTCCGGCTCCGCATCAACATCGAGGTACTTGCACCAGAATCTATCGCACCACTCCGCAATTTGTTTGTGGGAGTAAGGAGATGTCGACGGCTCTGCCCCCCACTTCAGCATTTTGAGCGCTGCTTCCCGCGTAAATGGCATAGCTGCCGGAGTGCTCAATTCCATACTAGGTGTCCCGACCTAAAAGGGCATAACGCCTGGGCGAAGCCGCCGGTACGGAGCGCAGCGCTGTACCGGTCGGCTTGAGCCCCTTGTTAAACAGACTTTCCTCGGCTTCTCGCCCAAAACACAAGCCAAAACAAAACGCTTACGATCAGATAGGGCGCTACCACCCAGTACAGAACGTACTGAACCTCATATAGGTTGATCTCTGAAAAAATGTCTTGCCAACCCAATATAGCTACAAGACAAAAAGCCCAAATCGGAGCCGGGAAAACCAAATATCCTAAAATCACCAACCCTGGTGAAAAAAACAAACCAGCGATCAGAGCGCGCACTATCAGCTCCTTTCCGCTTTGCCTGTATTCCGTCCTCGATGACTTCAAAAATCGAGCTCCAGTCCACAAGCTATAAATCCAAATTAAGCTGACGATTATTGCGAAGGTCATAATTTGGGCTCGTTTAACGCCGGTGGTAATGGGCGGCAACGGAGCGCAGCGTAGTTGGCGTCCCGTTGACCACATTGTTAGCCAATTCTCTGCCTTACGATTGAAGCTAAAGCATGCTCGTGAGCTTCTTTTGCTTCACGGAGATCTGACAATAGGGCGTCCAAATCGTCCAGACATCCGCTCTCTTCGGCGATACCTCTGAGCCACTCGGTATTCCAGAGAGGACTACAACATTGGGCAATCGAAGAGTGCTTTCTTCTGGCCTCTAGATAGCCCCTATAGTTGTCCTGGCTTATAGCAAGCCTCTGCAACTCTGCAAGTTCTGCTTTTTTTGTCTTTACGCCGGCAAAATACTTGTCGAAAAGCGGTTCAATAGCAGCTATCAGCTGCTTCTCGATTTCTGCCACATTCTGCCCGGCTCGACTTGCTTCTTGTTCGCTGCTGCGAAGAATCAAGGAATCATAGAGAACACGCCATTCAGAAGAGCACTTGGAACAGTTGATGCGGACAGATATATCGGCACCGCTCCATGGATTATCTTGGGTCGTAATCGACTTGATAATGTCGCCTGCTCCGCAGGGGCAGAGACCAACGTTGTGTTCGGTAGTTTCCGATGTACTCATCCGTGACCTCTTTACTGCCTAACGCCTTGGGTAAGCTGCCGGTATGGAGCGTAGCGTAGTACCGGTCAGTTTCACCCGCTGGTTATGCATGGTGAGCCTCGGTTTTTCGGTTCGCAAACCTAATAAATTCATTTTCTTCAATTTGATCTGCAAATGACCTTTTTGGAATTATGTGTGCAACCGAAGTATCCAAAAACAGATAGATGTGATCCTGGTTGACTGCCACCGATTTAACAGCCCCCCACTCGGTAAATGAGCTGTAGTTTTGCGCCTGCTCACGTATTCCACTTTCCCCTACTTCATATACATGCGATCCAAGCACCATGCCGTTTTCCAACGGCATGTGGTTACGCATCTGTCTGGCACTAACAACCAGAAAATAGATTACCAAAACCAGGAAGGGGAAAGCTCCGGCGCCACCCGACACCCAGTCGAAAATTCGATTTTCGCCGCCGTAGAACTCAAACAAAAACGCGAAATATGCCGCATAGATGATTAGAAAACAAAAGTTGAGATATGAGATTTTATGTTTTCCGGGAGCCGTTCCCGATGAAAGAACCGCCCCAACATAATGCAAATATGCCTCGAAATCTTTTTGACTTATATTTGTCTCAATTTGCACTTACTGATCCCTTGTAGCGAATGCATAACGCCGGTGGTAATGGGCGGCTACGGAGCGCAGCGTAGTAGGCGTGGACTTCCCCCAATGCGGCGGCATAAGCCCCACATTTTTCCTTCATAGGACACTCGAACTCGTAATGCGTTGAAAGGCAGACCCCACTATGGAAGGTCAACGGCCGCTCAGGAGTAACCTCCCTCATATAGGCGCGACCTTTATAGAAGCCACAAAGCGTTTGAGTTGGTTTGAGCGTCAAGTGATCGTAGAAAAACTCAAAGATCTCGGTTTGTAGCTCAAGGCATTTTGCATACACCTCATTGATATAACTGACAATATCATCAACAACCAACGCTTTTCTTTGGGTTCCAAGACCCTGGTGGAAATAGGAAATTTTGCTGTCTTCAGGGTTTTTGTGACATGAGCCAAGACTGCCGTGCGTAAATTCCGTTCTATATCTTCTCAACTTGTAGAACCAGTCATCGTTGGCTCTCTTTAAGATATCTGCTAGCTCTTTAGGGAACTCCGGGCCATAATTATTATCCGTTGCGTATCGAAAGGTCTTTTCAGTTGACTTCTTCTGAACACCTCTTATCCCTTGGAAAGTGGCAAATATTACGTCTCTAACACCATCAAGCGAGGAATATAGTTCGTTTATGCAACACTCTATGACAGCTGCATACCTATTCGAATATGTTCCGGGTGAATAACCAGAGCGATCGAGCTCTTCTCTATCAAGATCTAACTGTGTTGATAGCTCGTTAGCAATGTCGGCCAAGACCGTAAATTTTTGCAGATGGTCTGCGGTAGTAGCGATTCCCCGACGAAAAACCTTAGGAGGCTCTGAATAAGTCTC
>NZ_AXCB01000002.1:0-63092 GCF_000475375.1 Marinobacter sp. EVN1 | reverse complement strand
AGCAGTTATTCAGACCTTCCCCAAGCTTATCTCCGGATTTATTAAGCTACCTAGAACTGGGGCATCCTCGAACTGCTTATACAGCTCTTCGAGCACTATCTGCAGATTCGTATTTTCGCCTGCCAACGCCAACCATTCGTCTTTCTTGGCGCTGATCGACAGGCCGGTACAGGCCAGGTGCAGCTCAGGCAATGGGCGGTAGCCCGCCGCGCCGGGGTATTTCCAGGCGGTCAGGGCCAACGCGAACGCGGCGAGTTCCACACAACGCTGGTCCAGCTCCAGGCCATGAATGTTCTCTCGCAACACCGCATCCACAGCGTCCCGAGCGGACAAACCGTCGCGCTCCATGCGCATGGGCACCAGCATCAGAAAGGCTGCTACCAGAAAGTGGCCGGAGCCGCAGCAAGGGTCCAGGGTTTTCAGGTCGGCCAGTTGTTCCGGCCAGGCATCGAAGGTGCCGGCAGCCGGTGTCCATGTACCATCATCCTGTTTTACAAAACGCAGATACTCCAGAGGCACACCGCGGATGGCTGCTTTCTGGCGTAGTTCCTCTTCGCTTTCGGCGTTCTTCAGGTCGCTTTCACTCAGCTGCCGGGCCGCCCACCAGGCACCGAGGGAGTTGTCGAGCAGGAAGCTCACCATGTAGGGCTCGGTGAAGAGCTGGGTAACGGCGGGGAGCTCCCGGGCGCCAATCTTGACTTCGGACTGGTTGACCTGCTCCTTCTTCCTAGCCTGCCAGAACTGGTAAACCCAACCCAGGCTGTCGGAGGCGGTGAACACTTCCAGCGGCAGGCCGGCGACCTGGCGTTCCAGGGCCTGTTGGTGCTCCGGTGGCAGGGTCAGCTGGAAAACCGGGGAGTCCAGCCGGAAAATCTGCGGCAGCATACGGGCCGCATAGCGGGCGGCCAACTCCCAGCCGTTGGCGGCGCCTTCGTCGGCGGCCAGGTCTTCGCACTCTTCCAGGGTGATGGCCACCGGTTCGTCCGGGTCCGGGTACATCAGCAGGTCGTTTTCCGCCAGGAAGCGGGCAAAGAGCATGCGGTGCCAGTGCTCGTAGGCAACTTCCTCCACCAGGCGCTCCATGGTCTGGACCTTGCCGCCGTTGAGGGCGTCGCCCAGTTGGCGGCCATGGGCGCGTAGCTTGCGCCGCAGCTCCCGCTCGGTCTCGCTCAGATGCGCTGCCGGTGCGGGGTCTGCGACGCCCAGCTGGTCCAGCGCGGCGCGGGCACCGTTTTCGGCGGTGTCGCGGGCGTTTTTAACGGCGCGTTCCAGTTGGTTTCTGAGTGTCTTGTCGAGTGGCTGCATGTTCTCTTACTTCCCCAATCCTTAAAGTGATGCCACGGCTACGGCTTTGGTGCCGTTAAAGCGCTTTTCCTGGCACATCGGTACGCACCGATATGCGCACTTTATTCATTAAACGCATAGTATGCGCATAGAAGTTTATCTATGCGAATTTCAATACTCACGCGCATTGCTGTATTCATAGCGCGCCCAGCGCCGCTCCCCCACCTTCTGGAGGCTGGCGTTCTCCTGCATCAGCTCCTGCATCAGACGTCGGGCCTGGTTACGGTCAAAGCGGGTAATTTGCCGGATGTCCTTGTTGCTCAAGCCCGGCTCATTACGACGGGCACGCTCCATCAAAATGCTGAGTACGCGGGTTTTGGCGGCTTCCCAGTCTATGCGGCGGCGGGCTTCGCCCTGGCCATCCTCGGCCAACCGATTGTAGAGCTCGGGCTGCATGCACCAATAAGCGCCCCGCCCGGTACCCCCGTGTTCAATGTAACCAGCCGATTCCATTGTGGATAACTTTTCGCACATCTCCGCTTCGCCACGCTGGCACAGACTGGCTGCGGTGTTGGTGTCTATTTCCGGATGCTGGAGCAGGTATTGCAGTAGCATCAGTTCATCCACGCCCAGGTTACGCCCGTGTTCGCTTTCCTCCGCCACAAACAAACGGAAGGTGGCGTTCAGCTCCCGCTTGGGAAAGCAAACTTGCACCGAGTCACCAATCTCCCGAATCTGGGGCGGTTCTTTGCCTTCCATCAGCAGGGCGGAGAACATGCGGTTAATGCCCAGATTGCTGCGGTTTACCAGGCGCAGCCGGGTAAGGGCTTCTACCAGTAAAGGGTTTCGGGCAGCGGGTTGGTGATGCAGGATGTTGTTGGGGGTAATGCCGGCAATAAAGCCCCCGTTATTGCTGATTTCCAGCCGGTCAGCATACAGCTTGACCATTACCGGCCCCGCTATGCGCAAGTCCGCATGGCAGAAGGCGTTCATCAGGGCTTCGCGCACTGCTATTTCCGGCCAGGTGCGGTACTCGTAATGGAACATGCCCTGTTTGTAGGTGGTGATGGGGTTAAAGGGCACCAGCAGTTCTTCTATGCGCTGAACGGATAAAGGCAAAGCGCTGACCCGATCCTCCCGGATGCCGTAGTCGGTATCCGAGGTCATTTGCAGGAAAGTCCAGTTGTGGCCGGGCAGGTGTTCCCGGATGGCCGCCTCGGTGCCGGCCAGCAGAATAGCGGCCCTGGTGAGTTTGCCCTGTTTGATCAGCCCGAGAGTGGACAGAAGTTCAGTGTTCGATAGCCTCAGCAAGTCTTCCGGCGCACGTTCCTTGCTGGCCTGGTTGCGCAGTGCTTCCAACGCTGTGGCGGACAGCAGTGAGTTATCCACAGGAGCGACGGCTTCTGCGGTGTAGTCCGTTTCGCCGGTTTCGACACTGATCTTCCGGCGCAGTGTGCCGGTCAGCGGAACGCAGTCTTTACTGACGCGGATAGTCCCTCGCCCTGCGGTGTCGGTGTACGGCGGCATACCGGGGTGAATCTGCATCAACAGCAACCGACCAGTGCCTTCCGGTACGGCCAGCTCTTCGAATACCGGCATGATCTTCGGATCGGTCTGGTCGTAGACGGCCTTTTTCAGCAGGTTTGAGTCGATTTCCGGTGGCACACCCAGAATGGCGTTACTTCGGCCCTGTATTCGATCGGCCACGCCAAATACCACGGTACCGCCACCACCATTGGCCATGCACACGGCCATCTGGACCACGGTTTTTACCGCGTTGTCCCGGCTTTTCAGGTCCCACTGTTTGAAGTCTAGGTCCTGGTCTTCCAGTTCGTCGGCTATGCAGTGGTCCAGCTCTGGCAGCAGGGCCTTGATGTTGGCGGCGGTTCGCATGATGTCTGTCGCACTCTTTATTTGACGGAAATCGGACCTTTTTCCAGGGCCGTTTTAAGCTGATCTTTCACTTCTTCCGCCCAAGCATCAACGTCTGCCTCGGTTTTAAGCGTGCGGCGTGGTACCGATACAAACTGAATTTCCGGCTCGCACAACTCCGCTGCCGAGACTGCTACGTTGTCAAAACGGCTGGGTAGCGCGGCTACCCGGTCTGCGAACATGCCCAGTGAGCATTGGTCCAGGGTGTTCAATACTTCCTCCGTGGACTGAACGGCCACTTTCGGCTGATCAGCCAGGGTCAGCTTCTGCTCGGACAGCAACTGGTTGCGCTGCTCCGGCTCCAGCTGCTTCCAGTTTCCGTCTGCCTCCAGGCGTTTCATGCCCTGTTCGTGCCGGGCCTGGTAGTCCTGATTCAGGGTGTTCAAGGCTTCGCGTAGGCTTTGGGTCAGGCTGGTGATCAACGGGTTGATCGGGTCCGGCTCTTCCAGCAGTTGGCGCTGTTGTTCGATGGTGTCTACCTGGGCGCGATACACCTCGGCATCGGCCAGAGCGGATGCGTGGTTTACCAGGCGTTTGAGAACCATCCAGCTGGGCCAGCGCTGCTGGATTTGTTCTGCCAGTTTCTCCCAATGCTCAATGCTTTGAACGAGTTGTTCCCGGCAGTTATAAAGGGCCAGCAGTTGCTCGTTACCCGTTGTCAGGCGGATATCATCAAGGAAGCGGGTGTCCGGGCGTTCGGGTTTGGGTGCTTCGCCACCGGCTTTATCAGCCAGATCACTGACTTTCTGCAGGAACGATGGCACGTGCGCCAGTTCTTCGCTCTGCTTGGCGGATACACCCACTTTCTGGAGCACTTTGCGGATCTGGATACGCTGCGGTGTGGTGACATTGGCGGACTCCACTTTGAACATGGTTTTACCAATGCTCTTGCGCTCCAGTGCGGAAGGCTCGATGGGTTGGCCACGGTCGTCCTGGGCCCGGATGATTCCGGCCACCAGCAGTACCTGAAGGCCGCCATCCACCGCATCCCGGGACCAGCCGAAATCTTTCCCTTCAAAGTGAGCACGTATGTCCGCACCTTTTTTGCCACCGGCAATGAAGCCCAGAACGGCTTTACAGACCGGATTCTTGCCAGGCTCACCATCGTCACCGACGGCTTTGAGAGCGTCCGGTGCGCCTGTCTTCGCTTTTTCGTAGGCTTTTTGCCAACCGCTGTGGTCAGCAATATGGAAGTTGGGGTACAGGCGTTGCAGCGAGTTGTTTGCCGCTTCCAGCACCATGTCCTGCAGGTTGTTACCGAGGATTTCGTTACCACCACCCTGGAAGACCCGGGCGCCGGAGAAGGCTTCGCTGAGCAATTCCCGGATTTTGCCTTCGGCGGTCTGTTTGGTGGTTTCCATGGCCGCTTTGGCTTCGGTGCCTTCCGGCGTATTGGGGGAGCCACGTTTGTCCAGGGTAGCGCTCGCCGCTTTGTAATCGATCAGGTGATGGCGCAGGTCATCCGCTGAACGCTTGGGGATAAACACAAAAACGGTAGGCGACTGGTTCCCGGCTTGCCGTGCATCGGCCCGAACGGAGTTTTCATCACTGCTCCAGCCATCTCGTACCCACACGCAGATACGCTCGTTCGCATCCGCCGGTAGCTGGGCATCAAACACCGGGTAGATATCCCGGGTAACCTTCGCTTCGCCCTGCATCAGCGACAGTTTGCGCGCGACCTCACCAAACATGCGGCGTATGCGGTCGTCCCGTTCTGCGTGAATGCGATGGGCTTCATTGGAGAGCGCGGAACGCTGGCTGAGGAATTCGTCGGTCCAGGCGGAGCTTTCTTCAGTCTGGATGCGGTATTCCTCGCCCACTTTCATCAGCAATTCGCAATGATCCAGCAGGCCAGGCAGCTTGCTGCGCAGGCTGCTGCTACCACTGGACAGATCTTCTACCAGCAGATCTGCCAGTGAATCGACGTTCGCACGAATGCCGATCTCATTGTTCTGGCCGCCCAGCTTGTTGATCAGAAACACCAGGCCGCAGGCGCGGGCCATCAGGCGCTGGTCTTCCGTGCCTTTTATCCAGCTCATGGTTTTTTCATGAACCTTGCGGGGCAGAATTCGGGCCTGCAGCAGTTTATCTGCGGAATCGAAGTAAAGGTAATCCGCCGGTACCACATGGCCGAGTGGATCATCCAGATTGGTCTGGATGACTTTGTGAATCATGCTGAGCTGGTTACGCAGCTGACTGTCGGTGCCGGTCTGGTCCAGTATTCTCAGGGTGTTTTCCCAGAAGCGACGACGCACCGGCAAGATCGGGTAGTCCTGGGGGAAGTAAGGCAGGTCATCCTGCCGGTGGCCAATGGTGGTGCCCGCCAGGTGCCGGGAAATTTCGCCCAGGTTGGTTTGCAGAACCTGATCAATCGGCCCTTTGGCTTCAGGCTTTTTGGCGAGAATGACTTGCCGGATAACAGCATCGACATCGGCATCAGACAGCTCAACACGGATAGTGAAGCGCCCTTCGAGTTTCTTCAGGTTGCTGGTGCCGGTTACCGCTGTCTGGCCAGTGCCAATGAAGAGCAGCTTGCCACCGAAGTTTTTACAGCAGGCCTCGACCGCTTCCTGTACCGCAATGGAGCGCTGGCTGTCTTCCCCAATGAACTGCTGAACTTCGTCCAGTACGATCAGGGTAAGCGGGAATTTGCCGTCTGTGGTCAATGCCTGGCGAATGGCCTTGAGCATGTCGTCGCTGGAAATGTCCTGAACGAACGGATACAGGTTGTTCAGGGTTTCCACGCAGGACGCCGGCGATGTAAACAGTGCCGGCTTTGCCTGTACCAGAGCTTCGTGCAGGCCTTCGGCCACGTAGAAGTTATCCAGCTCTTCCTGCCAGTTGTAGCCGTTGGATTCGACACTTTGGCGTACCTGGTCGTAAATGCCTTCGTGCTTCAACCACATCACAAACCGGGCGACCGGGTACTGTTCCGGCAGCCCTGCCGATTTGAACAGAATACGCAGTAGCGCAAGCCGTACACTACCGCTCGCGCCGGAGCCCAGGGTTCCGGATGCCGCATGCAAGCCACCGTGACGCTTCGCCTGAACGCTCAGCTCTTTTAGGTGTTCACTCACGCCTTGCGGCAGTTTGGCGATGCCCCGGGCAGTAGCGCCGTCTTCAAACTCTGCATCTACCCACAGCGCCCTCAGCATCTTCACCAGGTGCGATTTACCAGAACCGTAGAACCCGCTGACCCACACCGCCGGCTGTTGAGCCTGGTCGATGTTCTTCAGGTAGGTTTCCAAAATGTGGGACATGCCTTTTTCGTACTGGCCGTCACATACGAAGGTTTCCAGTTCGTAACGGAGTACCGCCAGGGCATGGCTTGTGGTTTCGTCGTTAACACTGGCCACACCTTCGTTGACCAGTTTGCGGGTGGTCGGATCTTTCTGATAAATCTCGCGATTCTTCATGAACAACCTCTTTCCTTAATCCTTGTCTGCGGTTATCGGTACTGCGAGATAGTTCCACCCGTCGTAACCGTCCAATAACCGGTAATTGTTGTTTTCATAGCTGCCGGGAAACAGAACCAGCAGCCGCCCCTCAACCAGGGGAGCCAACTTATCCACAACGTCTTTGACCTTGAGAAAACCGAAGAGCGAGCCAACACCCTGAACAGCCACTACGGTGTTGTCGTTGGCATTTGTTTCTTTCAGAACCCGCTCGAACTCACTCACGATATAGTCCAGATACTTGGGCAAGACCGTGGCCAACAGGTGCGGCTTCTGGAAATAGCTCTTTGCGTACCGCTGGGTAGCCAGCCAGCCTGCAAAGGTGTGGGTCAAATCAAACAGAACCCATTCGTGACCCGCCTGCCGGGTAACAATTTCGAATTCGTCTACCCGGGCTCTGAGCCAGCGCTCTTCGTTTTCGTTGTAAACGCAGAAAACCACCCGCTGGGCTGCAGCGGCATCATCCCTCCAGGGGATAGCAATGTGCCTTCCGTACGATTGAATCAGGCGCTTAACCCTGCTCACGCAACCACTCCTGTTCCTGCTGATTGATCAGGTTGGGGAAAAGCACTTCGATCACATCCCCCACCCGCTTGTAGGTTATCCAGCCTCTGCGTGACGCCTGCTCGGCCAATTCGATGGTCTTTTCCCGAGAGCAGTCCAGCAGCTTGGTGTATTCCGTTCTGAACAGGCCTTGTCCGCGCGCACCGGCCAGGTAGCCCAGCAGCAGTGCGTAGGCCGCGCTACCTGCCGTGGGTGCCGCTTGGTTGCGAACTTTCTTGTTTCGCCCGGTGAGATGCCCGGATTTGGTCCAGCTGGAGTTGATGTTCTGCGCTGTGGATTTCAAAGTAGCTTTGCTGAACCGACCCGGCTCCAGGCTATCGATCAGTTCCTCTAGCGACTCACGGGTAATGACTGAGCCTTCGGGAGCCTTGAGAATCATTGGTGCGCTGGCACGGAAAATAGAGTCCCTGGCGTAGGTAGCCAGCAGCGCCAGCATTGGCCGACCTGCTTCATCTCGCTGCCAGAAATAAAGCAGAGCACGGAATAGCACATGGGCTGTGTCCAGAGAATAAAGCTCAGCCAGGTGCTTGTAGGTCAGAAGTCGGGTTCTACCAGAGCGTTTGCCCAGACAGTTTTCTTCCTCAATCGCACGTAGGTAATCGGCCTTTGTAGCGTCCGCACTGTTTACGTAATCGAGCAGAGCCGTGAGCTCGTCCAGCATCATTGTGCGGGAGCTGTGAGTGCCGCCACGCTCAAACCGGAACCCGAAGCGGGCAAGTTGTTTCTCCTCAGGCATTGGCGTTATTCCCGTCGCTGGCACCGCCACTGCGTACCCAGGCATCTACTTCGTCCTTTTTGAATTTCCAGGCGCGACCGACACGATGAGCGGGCATTGCTTGCCTATCAATCCACCGGTAAATCGTATCGCCACTTACGCCAAGGTATTTCGCGATTTCACTCACTGACAACCATCGGTCGTCCAGTTCCGTCATTTGCTCACTCCCCGCTTTTAGTTTGAGCTTTCACACGCTATGGCCTCCCTGGCGGTGCCCATATGGGTAGGGACCAATGTATAGCGTGTGATTACACCTAGCAACCGTATTGTCAGGCATAGAGCGGAAGTGGCCGGAAAAGTGGCTTCGTATTGACAGTACTTCGGTAGTGCGACAAATCGAGTCGCCTAACAAGCTGGTGTGAAATTTCCGGGAGTTCTTTTTTCTTTCACATGTGAAAGAAATCTGGCTGTGCGGGTCGTGAAAACTTTCACATGTGAAAGTTTTGGGATGACAGATGTTGACGGTGGTTGTCAGGGGTTGACCAGAAAATTATCAAGATATTGTTTTTAAAAGAATTTTATTTTTATACGGAACGGGCTCTTTCCGCCTTTTTTGGGCAATTCCAGAGGCCATGGTTTTTGATCCCCTGATTTATCTTATTCCTCGTTGTTTCACACACGAGGATCAAAAGAATGAAAGAGCAGCTAGTACCAACGAAAGCTAGTGATACCACCAACAGCATGATCTTGCAGGAACTACATCAACTGAGGACGTTGGTTGAACGACAAGGACAGTTGAACAAACCAGTTCTTAGCGTTGAAGAATGCGCGGAACTTCTGGGGCTTTCAACCAGCTACCTCTACCGCCTGACTTCGGAAAAGCGCATCCCATTCTATAAACCGAATGGTAAAAGAATTTTTTTTCATAGAGACGAAATTCTCGGCTGGGCTTTATCTGAGCGGATAACACCAGATGGAGAGCTACGGGACACAATTCGCTCTCATGCACACAAAGCCCGGCGTAGATAAGCGGTGGCAGGCATGATCGCGGGAAAAGATTTTATTCAATTTATAAACCGGCTAGACCCTAATCTAAGAGAAGGGGCCTTTGCTCACTGGCCAATGAGTATTCATGGGTCCTTTGATGAGAAACCGCCTGCGCTAAAGTTTCTCCTGCCAGGGATGATATCTGGCTCAGTAGGGGCTCTTGTAGCCCCTGGTGGGGCTGGAAAGTCGATGCTGGCATTGCAGATGGCCACCTGGCTCGTTACTGGCGCAGATACCTTAGGGCTTGGACCAGTCACAGTGACTAATGCTGCTGTCGCCTATTTGACTGCCGAAGATCCACTGCTCGTACTAGCGCATCGATTACATGCTCTCGGTCAGCAGTTATCCACAAGGCAACGGGAGTTATTAGCCGAAAACCTCTTTTTGATGCCACTGGAGGGATTTCGCCCAAATATTCGTTGTAATAGCTGGCTCAGTGCGCTGGAAAGTCTGGCCGGGGAATCTGACTTGTTAATTTTAGATACCCTGCGTCGTTTTCATGATGCTGATGAAAATTCCAGCTCGGAAATGTCGGAAATCATCTCAAGATTGGAAGCCATAACTGCTCGAACGGGCTGCTCTGTACTGTTTATACACCATGTAAATAAAGGATCCACTCAAACTTTCGGAACCGATCAACAACAGGCAATACGGGGGTCTTCAGTTCTGTCAGATAACGTGAGGTGGCAGGCGTACTTGGCCCCAATGACTGGAAAGGAAGCGGAAAGCTTTCGAATCAACGAGCAAAACCGGACCAAATACGTTCGGTTCGGTTTGAGCAAGTGTAATTATTCTGCAGGCCTTCCAAGCGAGAACTGGCTAATTCGATCAGAAGGAGGCGTTCTTCTACCAACTGCGTTACACCGAAACACAGTGCCAATGAGGAGTCCACGCCGTGCCTCAATTTGACCTCACTCATGTGCGCCATGATCATTATCACTGTCTGGCCCCCGGGCTTTTTAGCACAGCTCGTAACGAGGCGCGAAAAGTCAGGAAAACTGGATGTGGTATATGAATTCAGCGGTGGTAATCGCATTGAATTCTCTGGTCCTGAGCCCTTGGGGGTTACCGAGCTTCGGGTACTCCAAGGATTGGTTGCAATGGCTGGTCCCGCAGAAACGTCACTTGAACTGCCGGTAGAATCTCCATCACCACTGGGTATGTCGCTTCGATCGATGTTGGAGTTAAAAGGGTATGCTTCTAACCAATCGGCGATTGCTGTCAAAAGCAGTCTACGTAAACTTGCCTATGAAATCGGGCTATCAAATACGAGAGATACGAATACAATCCGAGCTGCCATCGAACGCCTGTGGAAAGTGTCCGTTATCGCTCAGATAAATGGCCGACGAGCAGGTTTTCGACTACTGGCAAATTATTCAAGCAATAGCCGAGATGGAAGCCTGTTTGTCGCTTTAAACCCCTTTCTAACAAACGCGGTACTCGGTAACGGTCGACACGTTCGGATCCCGATGGGAGAAATCCGGAAAATTAGAGACGACCGAACCCGCTTAGTCCATCAATGGCTATGTGCTTGGGTTGATAGCGGTAAATGCCGCCAAGTCTCGTTAGCGAGGGTAAGCAGTGTTCTCTATCCAGATCCCTGTGGCCCTGAAACACACCGAAAAAGACTCACACGATCACGAAAAGCGTTATTGGAACTCAACGAAATCGGCTGGCAGGCAAAAGAGTACGCCAAGCAGAAGTTCGCCGTAATGCGCCCCTAATCACTATCACGATATTGGTCCCAAACTATCATGATATCTGTCCCGCGATATCACGATATTGGTCCCACCCAGGTTTAATGAACGCCTTTCATACCAAGGGCTCCAGAGTATTTCAGATTTCGATCTAAGATTATCTAAATAATCTACATGCGTGGGCTCGCTCCTCCCGGAGCCAGCCCTTGCCATTTCAATATCCACTGGAAGGTAGCGGTTCTGATAATACGTCAGGGAACTGGATCATCGCCTCGCGCTGCTTAGTTTCGATGATATCTGCATATATTTCGGTAGTCCGAAGTTCCGAATGGCCTAGAAGACGTGATACAGAGTATATATCCACCCCCCTGGAAAGCTGTATAACAGCGAACGTATGCCTCGCACTGTGGAAAGTGATTTTTTTCGTGATTCCGGCCGCCATAGCCCATCTCATCAGTTCCATGTTGTGCCAACTGCTATATTTTAAGCCTTTAAACACGCGTTCCTGTGGATCCGAAGGATGGCCCATCAGAGACACGGCCGTTTTATTCACATCTAAATATTGAAGCCCTTTGGTCTTTTTCTGCCTGAACACAACTCGATAGCCATCATAGAACCGCTCGACTTCCCTCCAGGTCAGTTTTTGAACATCGGACCAGCGTAAGCCCGTGCAAGCGGAAAACAGAAAAGCTCGTTTCAACACTTCATACCTGCATTCTGCCTTGGCTAATGCTCGGAGCTCTTCCTCGGTCAGATAGACCCTTTTGTTATTCTCTGGCTTGATAGCTTTTACCCTACGGACCGGGTTGTCATGAATCAGACCTTGTTGTTCCGCCTGATTTAAGGCCGCACGAACTTTGTTGAAATAAGCGCTTTGGGTATTGGAACTCAGGGGCGAAGAGCTTTTGGTTCTAGCCGTGTGGATAAGATAATGGCGAAATCTTTCAAGAAAGGTTTGATCGACCTCCTCAAACGTCAGGTCTGGCAGCTTGTGGAAAACTTTCAGGTGCTTGAGTGTGGATACCCAAACTGAATGATTACTCTGGCTTCCTTCGGCCTTCTCATCCGTGATGGACTGGAAATAATCGAAGAAGCTCGCCTTTAGTTGATTGCTGCCTCCGAGCCCGTGCTTCCCGGTTTCGTACTCGTAAAGCCTTTTGGCGCGAATGGCTTCAGCTGCCCTTTCGGCTTCCTTGTTGTGATGACGCTGCGCAGGCGTTCTGGGTTTGTCATACAGGAACAAATCCAAGGATTCCCGAGATCGCTTATGCCGACGCTTGCCCGTCTCCGGATCTGTGTAGGAACCGCCATAGTAAATCAGGCGGATTGCCCGCTTTCCTTCTGTATCTGGTTTCCGAATCTCGATGCTGATTTTCACCTTTTCCTCCATTTGTACCCCAAGAGTCCCCCAAGACCATACTTCGGGGTACTCTCGGGGTAAATCATCGAGAAAAATGGAAAGACAAAAACAGCGAGAAAGAATAAAACCCTTTATAAACAGTTACTTGATTTGCTTTTGGTTGCTGTGGATAACCCTTTTTTTTACCACTTCACTTCCCGATGCAAAAACTGCTGAATATCTTACCCAGAAGCTCATCCGGGGTCAGATGCCCGGTGATTTCCCCGAGGGCATCCTGAGCGGCCCGCAGATCTTCGGCCAGCAATTCACCGGCGCCGTAACCTTCCAGCTGGGTCTGGCCTTGCAGCAGGGAATCCCGGGCACGTTCCAGAGCATCCAGGTGCCGACGCCGGGCCAGGAAGCCACCTTCGGTGGTGCTGGCAAAGCCGATGCATTCTTTCAGGTGCTCACGCAGAACTTCCAGGCCATCGGCAGCTTTTGCCGCCAGGCGGATGACCGGGGCGGTCTGATGGGGCTCGGCGCTGATGCCAACCGGTTCGCCAGACAGATCCACCTTGTTCCGGATCACCGTCACCGGCGCGCTCTTAGGCAGTTGATCAATAAAGTCGGGCCAGATTTCATGGGGTTCGGTTTTGTCGGTGGTGGTGGCATCCACCATCAGCAAAATCCGATCGGCCTGGCGGATTTCTTCCCAGGCCCGGGCGATACCAATCTGTTCCACTTCGTCAGGGCTGTCCCGCAGGCCGGCAGTATCAATAACGTGCAGCGGCATACCATCGATGTGGATATGTTCCCGCAACACATCCCGGGTCGTGCCCTCGATGGCGGTGACAATCGCAGCCTCCCGACCCGCGAGGGCGTTCAGCAGGCTGGATTTGCCGGCATTGGGCCGGCCAGCAATAACCACTTTCATGCCGTCCCGCAGAATGGTGCCTTGCTGGGCTTCACCGAGAATCTGCTGCACCTGCTCCAGCAGCCCCTGCAAGTCAGAAGCAACCTTGCCATCGGCCAGGAAATCGATCTCTTCCTCCGGAAAATCGATGGCCGCTTCCACGTAGATGCGCAGATGGGTGATGGCCTCCACCAGGTTATCCACACGTTTGGAGAACACCCCCTGCATGGAACGCACGGCGCAGCGGGCCGCCTGTTCCGAGCTGCTTTCAATCAGATCTGCAATGGCCTCAGCCTGAGCCAGGTCCAGCTTGTCATTGAGAAACGCTCTTTCGGAAAATTCACCGGGCCGGGCCAGCCGGGCGCCCAGGCTGCAGACTTCCCGCAACAGGATATCCAGGATCACGGTACCGCCGTGGCCCTGTAGTTCGAATACATCCTCGCCGGTAAAGGAGTTCGGATTGGGGAAGTACAGGCCGATGCCTTCATCAATGAGCTCTCCCTGCCGATCCCGGAACGGGCCGTAGTGGGCATACCGGGGTTTTGGCTCAAAGCCCAGCATGGAGCGGGCAATATCCGTTGCCCTGGGGCCGGACACCCGGACAATCCCCACGCCAGCCTGGCCCGGGGCGGTGGCGATGGCGGCAATGGTGTCAGTAGCTGGCTGCATCTTGGTTTTCCTGAAATAGAAATAACAAAGGCTCCACAAGGGAGCCTTTGTCAGGTCAGAAGCACTGTTGAATCAGTACTTCTTGCCTGCCGTTTCCGCTTCGATCTTGCGGGTAATGTACCACTGCTGCGAGATCGAAAGAATGTTGTTGACCAGCCAGTACAGAACCAGACCGGCCGGGAACCACAGGAAGAACACGGTGAAGATCAGCGGCATCAGCTTCATGATCTTGGCCTGCATTGGGTCCGGCGGCGTCGGGTTCAGGCTCATCTGGATGAACATGCTGGCACCCATCAGGATCGGCAGGATGAAATACGGGTCCATCTGGGACAGATCCTGAATCCACAGCATAAACGGTGCGTGGCGCAGCTGGACACTTTCAAACAGTACCCAATACAGCGAGATGAACACCGGCATCTGCACCAGGATCGGCAAACAGCCACCCAGCGGATTGATCTTCTCGCGCTTATACAGCGCCATCATTTCCTGGGACATGCGCTGGCGATCGTCGCCATAGAGCTCTTTCAGGCGGGTCAGCTGCGGAGCGACCGCGCGCATTTTTGCCATGGAACGATAACTGGTGGCGGAGAGGTGGAAGAAGACCGCTTTTACCAACACCGTCAGCAGGATGATGGCGACACCCCAGTTACCGACGAGGCCATAGAACCACTCAAGAATGTAGAACAACGGCAAGGAAATAAAGAACAGCCAGCCAAAATCGACGGTGCGATCCAGGTTTGGTGCCAGTGCTTCCAGCCGATCAATAATCTTGGGGCCCACATAAGCTGTGGCACCGACTTCAGCGGTCTCACCCGGTGCTACCGTCGTCGCAGGATAGACAAAGCCCATGACATGCAGGTCGCCCCGTCGGGTGGTCTGGAACTGGGCTTTCTGGTCGCGCTCAGGAACCCAGGCAGTCAGGAAGTAATGCTGCAGGAAGGCCAGCCAGCCGTTGGTGACCGACTGATTGACGCGGTTTTCGGACAGATCCTCGAAATCGTACTTCTCATACGGATCTTCAGGAGTGCTGATAACCATGCCCAGATAGGCCCGGATACCCATGCTGGCCTGGGATGTGGGATCAGGAGCCTGATCGCGCACAATCTTGCCAGTGAAATTACCTTGCCATGGGCTATCAGAGCGGTTGTCAATCAGGTAGCTGACATCAATCTGATAGCTGTTGCGGGCCAGATGATAGCGCTTGGTGATGGCTACCCCGTTGGCAGCGGTGTACACCAGATCGATGGTCAGTTCATCTTCCCCTTCCTCCAACTGGTAACTGCCGGTTTCTGCCTGAAATACCGGAGCGTCGCCGGCCTGGCTGCCATCCGGGCCATCGCGACCGATCAGGCCACTTTCCAGAAGATAGGTGCGGGTACGGGTGTTGGTCAGCAACTTCAGAGGCTGTTCACTGTCGAGAGATTCGTCGTATTGCAACAGGGAACTGTCAACCACATTACCGCCTACTCGGTCGATCTTCAGTTCGTATACATCCGTGGTCACGGTAATGAAGCGATCTGCCAGATCCTGATTGCCGTTGGCGGAGGTTGATGCCAGTGAGGCGGTCTCCGGCGTTGCAAATTCTTCGCTGCCGGCGTTGTTATCCTCAGGCAGGATCATGTCATCGGTGCTGGTAGCGCTGCTGTCTGAGGGAGATTGCGCCTCGGCAACCTGTTCTGTTTGAGGCTGGTGATAATCCTCGTTCCAGGCAAGTACCATCAGGTAACTGACAATGGCGAGGCCGGCAAACAAAACAATGCGTTGAATATCCATAAACTTAGTGTCTGGTCTGAGTAGTGGAATGAGTGCTTTCTGTCGGATTGCAGGCCTGACCGGAGCTTGGCGCCGTGTTCAGTTCCGTTCCCGGTACCGGATCATAACCGCCTTCGGCCCAGGGATGACACCTGAGTAACCGGGCTGTTGCCAGGTAACTGCCTTTGAGAGGTCCGTGATGTTGGATGGCCTCGAGGGCGTATTGTGAACAGGTAGGGTAATGACGGCAATGGCTGGCCATCATCGGGCTGATGGCATACTGGTAGAACCGGATGGGCAAGAGCAGGAGTTGACGCATTACTCCGTACCTCTGGGATTGCCGACGGATTGATCAGGCGCGGACTGACGGTACTTTTTCTTCACCCGGTGCCACAGATCATTCAGCGAAGATCGGACCGTATCGTTATCCAGCTGATCCAGACCCTGGCGGCCGAGCACAATGATATCAAGGCCTGGCAGATCGGGTTGAAGCCGGAAGGTTTCCCTGACCTGACGCTTGATCCGGTTTCTCTGAACGGCGAGCCGAAGATTCTTCTTGGAGAAGATCAATCCGACCCTGGCGTGTCCCAATGTGTTGGCAGAGGCCAGGATCAGAAAATTCCTGTGCGGAACTTTCAGCGTTACGTCATTGAAGACCCTGCTGTAATCCGAAGGTTTCAACAGTCTGTGAGACTTCGGAAACGTCAAGGCCTTCATGAGGCAGGCTTCAGATTACGCAGACAGGCGTGCACGGCCCTTGGCACGGCGACGAGACAGTACCTTGCGACCATTGGCTGTCGCCATACGGGCACGGAAACCGTGAACGCGCTTGCGCTTCAGGACGCTCGGTTGGAATGTTCTTTTCATGGTGATGTTCTCACAAATCGTCGATGGACATTGATCACTGGCTGGAAAATAGACAGCCAAAACAGGAGCGGCATTCTAGTCAAATACCGGTGCAAGTTCAATGGTTATAGTTTGGTCAGGCAAGATTCTGGCATGGGTACTAACCGACATGGCGAGTAATAGAATCTGTAAGGTCTTTTTAAAATTCTTTCAAAGATATTTATTACTGTTATTAGGCACCTTGATTTCTGTGGATAAGAAAAATTTAATCTGAATAATCATGAGATTAACGCCATGACAAAGCTTGTGACAGATACCCGTGAGCCCTGTGGATTTCGTCATCACGGATTGTGCACAAGTGGGATAGGTGATGGTGAACCGAGTTATGCAAGTATCCGTCAAGATCTTTCCCACAGGACTGAACCCCGGCTTTGCACAAGCTCCTGTGAATAACTTTTTTTCAGGCATTTTCTGTACACAAGGCTGTAGATATGTCTGAAACAATTTGAAAAATATGAAGAAAAGTTTCCACAGGGTGTTTATGACAAAGGTTTCCGGCCTTTTACTGAAGGCTCGTGCAGGTTAGAATCTCCGGTCACTTCAGGCACCGGTTGGCGTTGGTTTAACGGTGCCTTATCAGTCAGGTTTTCGGGAGCAGGCGGTCGTGCCGAACAGTATGTGGCATCAATGTCTTGAAGTACTCCGGGATGAGTTTCCCGCACAGCAGTTCAATACCTGGTTGAGGCCCCTTCAGTCTGATCACCGGGAAGGGCAGCTCATGCTGTTTGCCCCGAACCGGTTTGTGATGGACTGGGTCAACGAAAAATACCTCCGCCGTATAGAAGAAGTATTGAAGGATCTGAATGGTGGTCAGGCGCCACGAGTCATGATGAAAGTGGGCTCTGCGCCCAAGCCCACAGATCCGGTGGTTCGCTCCGAAGTGGCGCCGCCGGTCCGGGTCTCGGAAGAAACCGAGCAGACCGTTACGGAAGAAGAAAGAAGTGTTGCGGCTACTGTTGCGGACTCAGCACCAAGAGCGATGTCTGCGCCGGCACCCAAGGCCCAGGCCGAGCGCCGTCCGGTGCAGGTAGAAGGTGATATCAAACACCAGAGTTTTCTTAACGAAACCTTTACCTTCGATACCTTTGTCGAGGGTAAATCGAACCAGCTGGCCCGGGCTGCCTCCATGCAGGTGGCAGAAAACCCCGGTGGTGCCTACAACCCGCTGTTTCTCTATGGCGGTGTGGGCCTGGGTAAAACCCACCTGATGCATGCCATTGGCAATGAGATTGTGCGTCGCAACCCGCGCGCGAAGGTAGCCTATCTGCGTTCGGAACGGTTTGTGGCCGACATGGTCAAGGCACTGCAGCTGAACGCCATCAATGAGTTCAAACGCTATTACCGGTCGGTGGACGCCCTACTGATTGACGATATCCAGTTTTTCGCCCGCAAGGAACGCTCTCAGGAGGAGTTTTTCCACACCTTTAACGCGCTGCTTGAAGGTGGTCAGCAGGTGATTGTGACCTGTGACCGTTTCCCGAAAGAAATCTCTGATATGGAGGAGCGGCTGAAATCCCGCTTTGGCTGGGGCCTGACGGTGATGGTCGAGCCTCCGGAACTGGAAACACGGGTGGCGATCCTGATGAAGAAGGCGGAACAGGCCAATGTGAAACTCAGCAGTGAGGCCGCGTTCTTTATTGCACAGAAAATCCGGTCGAACGTTCGTGAGCTTGAAGGCGCGCTGCGTCTGGTGATAGCGAATGCTCACTTCACTGGCTCGGAGATTACCCCGCCGTTTATCCGTGAGAGCCTCAAGGATCTCCTGGCCCTGCATGAAAAGCAGGTGAGCATCGATAATATCCAGCGAACGGTGGCTGAGTACTACAAGATCAAGGTGGCGGATCTGCTGTCCAAACGCCGCACTCGCACAGTCACCCGGCCGCGCCAGGTGGCTATGTCCCTGGCCAAGGAACTGACCAATCATAGCCTGCCGGAGATTGGCGACGCGTTCGGTGGGCGTGACCACACCACCGTTCTGCATGCCTGTAAAAAGATTGTTGAATTGCAGGAAACCGATCCCGGTATCCGTGAGGATTATCAGAATTTTATGAGATTGCTGACCACCTGATTGAAGGTGGCCTGTACGAACAACACATACATTCACTTCCGATAACTGAAGCCGAGTGCCATGAAACTGACCATCAGCCGTGAATCACTGATCACCCCGCTGCAAAGCATCGCGGGCGTTGTGGAAAAGAAACAGACCATGCCGGTGTTGTCCAACGTCCTGCTGGAAGCGGAAGACAATACGCTGACACTGACCGGTACCAATATGGAAGTGGAGCTGGTGGCTCGGGTAGCACCAGTCCATGTGGATCAGCCTGGTCGTATCACGGTTCCGGCGCGGAAGTTGGCGGATATCTGCCGGGCCCTGGGGGATGAGGCGCCTATCGATCTGGCACTGGAAGGCGATCGTCTGCATCTGCGCGCCGGAAATTCCCACTTTACCCTGTCGACGCTGCCGGCGGAGCACTTTCCCAATGTCGAAGATGAGCCGGAAAGCTTCCGCCTGGCATTGCCACAGAAAGAGCTTGGCCGCATGCTGGATGCCACCGCGTTCGCCATGGCCCAGCAGGATGTGCGTTATTACCTGAACGGACTGCTGCTGGAAGTGGATGTTAACCATGCCCGGGTTGTGGCTACCGATGGTCATCGTCTGGCCATGGCCCAGTTCGATCTGGATACCGGGTGTCCGGAGTTGCGGCAGGTTATTGTGCCTCGTAAAGGTGTACTGGAGCTGGCCCGGCTTCTGGATGATGAAGAATCGCCGGTTACGCTGGTCATCGGTGACAATCATCTGCGGGCGACGGTGGGCAGCTATACCTTTACCTCCAAGTTGATTGAAGGCAAGTTCCCGGATTACAACCGGGTGATCCCGCGGGGCGGTGACAAGACCGTACTGGCTGATCGTTCAACGCTGAAAAGTACCCTGCAGCGGGCGGGCATTCTGTCCCACGAGAACATCCGTGGTGTGCGCCTGAACCTTTCTCCCAACCAGTTGCAGGTGTTCGCCAATAACCCTGATCAGGAACAGGCCGAAGATGCGTTGCCGGTGGAGTATCAGGGCGAATCACTGCAGATCGGGTTTAATGTAGGCTATCTGGTGGATGTCATGAATGCACTGGATGATGACCAGGTGAAGATTACGTTGTCGAATCCCAACAGCAGTGCGCTGATTGAGGCTCAGAACGACAACCGCTGCCTGTATGTTGTCATGCCGATGCGACTGTAATCAGGTTTGGAGGGCTCTATGGGTGCCGTAACGAATGGAATCAAAGGCGCGTTCAGGATCGGTCAGACCCTGTCTGTGCTTGGCCGCACCGGGGTAAACTGGGTTCGGGGCGATCGGCCCCCTGCCCCGAAACTGTTAAGGCAGACCTTCGAAAGTCTGGGCGCAACCTACATCAAGCTGGGACAGTTTATTGCCAGCTCACCGACCTTTTTCCCCAAGGAATATGTTGAGGAGTTCCAGTTCTGCCTCGACAAAACCCCGAGCCTTCCTTTCAGCGTAATCAAGAAGATCATCCGGGACGAGCTTGGTCGCCCTATTGATCAGGTGTATTCGGAAATTGATCCGGTTGCACTGGCTTCGGCATCCATTGCCCAGGTTCATGCTGCTCGCCTGGTAACGGGTGAAGAAGTGGTGATTAAGGTTCAGAAGCCGGGTGTGGAAAACATTCTGCTGACGGACCTCAACTTTCTTTACCTGTCTGCCCGAATGCTCGAGACGCTGGCCCCGAAACTTTCCTGGACCTCCATGTCCGGCATTGTGGATGAAATTCAGAAAACCATGATGGAAGAGTGCGATTTCATCAAAGAGGCCAACAACCTGAAAGTGTTCCGGGAATTTCTGCAGAACACCCACAATGAAGACGCGACCGTGCCGCGGGTGTACGAGCATTGCAGTACTCGCCGGATTCTGACCATGGAGCGGTTCCATGGGGTTCCATTGACGGATCTGGAAAGTATTCGAGGCTTTTCCCGGGATCCGGAGCGGACATTGATTACCGCCATGAATACCTGGTTCGCCAGCCTGACCCAGTGCGAGTTTTTTCACGCAGACGTTCATGCCGGTAACCTGATGGTGCTTGAGGATGGCCGGGTTGGTTTTATCGATTTCGGGATTGTCGGTCGTATCAGGCCGGATACCTGGCAGGCCGTGAGTGATTTCATTTCCGCGATTATGGTGGGCAATTTTGACGGTATGGCCGACGCCATGATCCGGATTGGCGTCACCCGGCATACCGTGCGGGTGGACGATCTGTCTGCTGATCTTCAGCGTCTGTATCGTCAGATGGATCGCATGGTGCCGGATGATGTGCCCTATGAAGTGGAACAGGCCGAGGACGACGTGAATAATATCCTGATGGACATGGTAAAGGTTGGCGAAAGTCACGGTTTGCATTTCCCCCGTGAATTCGCCTTGCTGCTCAAGCAGTTCTTGTATTTCGACCGCTATGTTCACATCCTGGCGCCAGAAATGGATGTGTTCATGGACGAACGGCTAACCATGCTTCATTAACCGGTCTACCGGGGTTTCTAGTACACTAGGGCGATATCGGAAACGGTATCGCCCTTTCTCGTTTTGGTCGTCCGAATTCTCAGCCTGAGCACTCAGTTACCCATGGCGCTAGTCAAACTCCAGACACAGCATTTCCGAAACCTGTTATCTGCGCCTGTAGAATTTTCACCGTCCTTCAATCTTCTTTATGGCGCCAATGGCAGTGGTAAAACCAGTGTGCTGGAGGCAATTGGCTATCTTGGCCTTGGCCGGTCGTTTCGGGTCAGCCGGCATCAGGCAGTGGTGGCCCACGGGCAGCCGAAGCTGACTGTCTTCGGGGCGTTGGATTCGGGTCTAATGACGTGCGAATCTGCGGATAACGTTGTGCACAGGATCGGCATTTCCCGGGACGTCAGCCTGAAAGAAACCCAGTTGCGGGTAGATGGTGAGGCGGTTCGCAGTCTTTCGTTTCTGGCGATGCATCTGCCGGTCTCGGTCATTGATCCCGGCGTATTCGACATTGTTGCTGGTGGCCCGGGTAAGCGTCGGCAGTTTCTGGATTGGTTAGTGTTCCACGTGGAACCTTCCTTTTCTTCCCTGTGGCAACAGGTTCAGAGAGTCACGTCACAGCGGAATCAAATGCTAAGAAATGGTAGACTGGATGAATCGTTGATGCGGGTCTGGGATTCCCAGTACGGCGCCTTGGCGGAGTCGTTGAGTGTCATCCGGGAAACCGTTTTCCACCGCTTCAAGATCGCTTTTGAATCGGTGTTGGCGGAGCTGGATGCGCCCTGGGTGGAAGGTCTGAAGATGGACTTTTATCCGGGCTGGGATCGAAGCACAGCGTTGACCGAAGTACTGGTTAACCATCGCGAACAGGAACGTCGGATGGGCCATACGTTGTACGGCCCGAACCGGGCGGATATCCGCCTGAAGTTTGGTGGTCGTCCGGTGGCGGAAACCTTCTCGCGGGGTCAGCAAAAGACACTGGTGATCTTGATGAAGATTGCTCAGGGCAAGGTGTTGAGTGATCTTGGCAAACAGGTGACGTTTCTGTTGGACGATATCAACGCCGAATTGGATGTTCGTCATCGCGTTATGCTGGCTCGCAACTTACAGGAACTGCGTTGTCAGGTGTTTATCACCTCCATCGAGCATCCGGAACCGGACACGTTGTGGCACGATGGGGATACACCTGAATACAGAATGTTCCACGTGGAACATGGACAATTGACGGAAGAATAGCTGAGCCAGGCGGGTTCGCGAATGATCGTGTCGCCAGGGCTGGGCTCACCTCCAGGAGTCTCTTTTAATGAGTGAATCGAACTACAATTCCTCCAGTATCAAAGTCCTCAAAGGACTCGACGCGGTGCGTAAACGGCCCGGCATGTACATCGGTGATACCGACGATGGCACCGGGCTGCATCACATGGTCTTTGAGTTGGTGGATAACTCCATCGATGAGGCTCTGGCTGGTTACTGTTCTGAAATCGGCATCATCATCCACCCGGACGAATCCATTACCGTCAAAGACAACGGTCGCGGTATCCCAGTCGATCTACATGAAGAGGAAGGTGTTTCGGCCGCCGAGGTCATCATGACTGTGTTGCACGCCGGTGGTAAGTTCGACGACAACTCCTACAAGGTCTCCGGCGGTCTGCACGGCGTAGGTGTGTCTGTGGTCAACGCCCTGTCTTCCTCGCTGACCCTCACCATCCGCCGGGATGGCAAGGTCTACGAGCAGAGCTACACCCACGGCGTGCCCAATGCGCCCCTGGGCGAAGTCGGTGAAACCGATGCCTCCGGTACCAAGGTTCACTTTATTCCCTCGCCGGAAACCTTCACTCATATCCAGTTCCATTACGACATCCTGGCCAAGCGCCTGCGGGAACTTGCGTTCCTGAACAGTGGTGTGCGTATCCGCCTGACGGATGAGCGTTCAGGCAAGGAGGAGATCTTTGAGTATGAAGGTGGTCTGCGGGCCTTTGTTGAGCACCTGAATACCAACAAGACGGCCATCAACCGTGTCTTCCATTTCAACCGTGAGCGGGAAGATGGCATTGCGGTAGAAGTGGCCATGCAGTGGAACGATGCCTTCCAGGAAAACATCTACTGCTTCACCAACAATATTCCCCAGCGTGATGGTGGTACTCATCTGGCCGGTTTCCGGGCAGCACTGACCCGCTCTCTGAACAACTACATTGATCATGAAGGCCTGGGCAAGAAAGCCAAGGTAGCGACCTCCGGTGATGATGCCCGGGAAGGCCTGACCGCTATCATCAGTGTGAAAGTGCCCGATCCCAAGTTCTCCTCCCAGACCAAGGACAAGCTGGTGTCCTCGGAAGTGAAGACGGCGGTGGAGCAGGAACTGTATCAGAGCTTTGCGGAGTACCTGCAGGAGCAACCCAACGAAGCCAAGCAGATCGTCAACAAGATGATCGAAGCGGCCCGTGCCCGGGAAGCAGCCCGCAAAGCTCGGGATATGACCCGCCGCAAGGGTGCCCTGGACATCGCCGGCCTGCCCGGCAAGCTGGCGGACTGCCAGGAAAAAGACCCTGCCCTCTCCGAACTGTTCATTGTGGAGGGTGATTCTGCGGGTGGTAGTGCCAAGCAGGGCCGTGATCGTAAGACCCAGGCCATCCTGCCCCTGAAAGGTAAGATCCTGAACGTCGAGAAAGCCCGCTTTGACAAGATGCTGTCCTCTGCCGAGGTCGGTACCCTGATCACCGCGCTGGGTTGTGGCATCGGCCGGGAAGAATTCAATCCGGACAAACTCCGCTATCACTCCATCATCATCATGACCGATGCCGATGTGGATGGTTCTCACATCCGTACTCTTCTGCTGACCTTCCTGTTCCGCCAGATGCGGGAAATCATCGAGCGTGGCCATGTATTCATTGCCATGCCACCGCTGTACAAGGTCAAACGTGGCAAACAGGAGCAATACCTGAAGGACGAGAAGGCGAAAGAAGCCTATCTGACCCAGACGGCCCTGGAAGGCGCCCAGCTGTATGTGAACCCGGAAGCACCGGCCATCAAGGATTCAGCCCTGGAAACCATGGTGAAGGACTATCAGGCAGTGATGGCGATGATTGATCGCCTGTCCCGGGCCTACCCGGCCAAGGTGCTGCAACAAATGGTCTATAACAGCACACTCAAGCCGGAACACCTGAGGGATGAGACCGAAGTGGCCCGCTGGGTGGCGCGCCTGGGTGAAGGTCTTGATCTGGATACCCGAACCGGTACCAAGTACACCTTCTCCGTGACTCGCGATGAGGAACGGGGCCTGTACCTGCCCAAGGTCACGATCTTTGTGCATGGTATTCCCCATGAGCATGTATTCAGTCATGACTTCTTTGAGTCTTCTTCCTACGGTGCCATTGCGCGCCTGGGCGAGACCCTGGAGGGGCTGATCGAGGATGGCGCCTACATCCAGAGGGGCGAGCGCAAGCAGTCTGTGCTGTCCTTTGAGGGCGCCCTGGAGTGGCTGATGAAGGAAGCCCAGCGTGGCTTGGGCATTCAGCGCTACAAGGGGCTGGGCGAAATGAACCCGGACCAGCTGTGGGAAACCACCATGGATCCGGAAACCCGCCGGATGATGAAGGTTACCATTGAGGATGCGATTGCCGCTGACCAGATCTTCACCACACTGATGGGGGATGATGTGGAGCCACGGCGGGACTTCATCCAGAGCAACGCGCTGGAAGTGACCAACCTGGATATCTGATCAGACAAACCTTGTTGGCAATAAAAAACGGTGGCTCCTTGTGGATGCCACCGTTTTTTTATGGGTGTCCGGGGAACCCGGAAACCGGTGTTGTAATAACCTATTTCGAGGACCCGGACTCTGCCCTCTTCCGTTCCTTTTCTTTTTCCTTTTCAATCAGATGTGGCGCCATCACCTCTTCCAGGGTATACCCCGTCAGGCGCCGGATGGTGCGCCAGAGATAATAGAAAATCAGCATCATCATCACCATGGAGGGGATGGCAATCATCGGATAGCTCACCAGGGTCATGCGGCCCAGTTCCTCATTGAAGGCCTGGGTGCCCGAAGGGCTCACCACAATCCATTTTGCCAGCACATAATTCATGATGGACGAGAACAGGAAGGTGCCGGCAAAGAAATAGCTGGCCTTAAGTAGGCGCCCTTCAAACTCCTCCACGCAGTTCTTTTCTTCCAGTGAGGCCTGAATCTTGTCCACGTCCAGCACATTCGGGTTATAAAGCAGAGTACGGACCAGGGGGTACCTGGTGCGCGTAGACACCAGTACCGCCAGACCAATGACGGCGGGCACGGCCGCTTCCTTGATGGCGAGCCAGCCGGCATCCAGTTCCAGCAAGCCAATGCCGCCGGTGAGGCCGACACTGATCAGGCCCAGCAAGGCGATGAAGTTTTTCTTGTGGTAGCGCACCAGCTCGAACAGGCCCCAGCCCAGGGGAAACGCCAGGCCGATGATCAGCGCATTGACGCTGCCGAGGTGCTCGTCACCACTGAACTTCATCAGAATCACCGAGGGAATGATGATACTGACCAGCAGGTCGATCCAGGGTCTGGGTTGGTGGTCGGGAGTGGGAGAATTACTCTGGGACGTCATGGTTACCGCCTGATCGGTGAATCAACGGCAGAACCCGAGGGGGCACTGCCGGAAAGAGCTTCCGGCAGTATACGACGAATAGGAAGTCAGACGTAACCGCCTGGTTCAGGCGCCCACTTCCTTCAGGCATTCCTCAACAATATTCAGCCCTTCTTCCAGCACTTCGTCTTCGATGGTCACCGGCATCAGGAACCGCAGTGTGTTGCCGTGCATACCGCAACTCAGCAGGATCAGTCCTTTCTCCTTTGCCTTCTTGGTAATGGCCCCGGCCAGTTCTGGCATGGGCTTGTGATTATCCTTGCTTTCCACCAGCTCAAAGGCCGCCATGGGGCCCAGATTGCGAGCGTTGTCCACATGGGTGAACTGCTCCTGCCATTGGTCGAACCGGGTTCTGAGTTTCTCGCCCAGGCGCTGGCTCCTGCCAAGGATATCTTCTTCCTTGATGACATCGAACACCGCCAGGGCGGCGGCGCACGCGGTGGGGCTGCCGGTGTAGGTACCGCCCAGGGAGTTCGGGCCGGAGGAGTCCATCACCTTGTCCGTGCCGACGATGGCCGAGATGGGCATGCCATCGGCCATGGATTTGGCCATGGTCATAATGTCCGGCTCAATACCACTGTGTTCGATGGCGAACAGCTTGCCGGTGCGGCCAAAGCCACTTTGCACTTCATCCACGATCATCATGATGTCGTTTTCATCGCAGATCTTGCGGATGGCTTTCAGGAAACTTGGCGGTGCCGGGTAGAAACCACCCTCACCCAGAACCGGTTCCAATACGATGGCGGCGGTCTCATGGGCCGGGGAGTCGGCCTTCATGGCCATCGCCAGGCCACGCAGGGACTCTTCTTCGGAAATGCCATGGTAAGGCACCGGGTAAGGCGCGCGGTAGACCAGGCCGGGCATGGGCCCGAAGGAGGTCTGGTAAGGGGCGGCCTTGCCGTTCATGGCCATGGTGAAGAAGGTGCGGCCGTGGTAACCGCCGTCAAAACAGATAACGTTGTTTTTGCCGGTGGCTGCGCGGGCAATCTTGACCGCGTTTTCCAATGCCTCGGCGCCGGAGTTGGCCAGCATGACCTTGCCGTGGCCTTTTACCGGCACCACTTCGCTCAGTTTCTGGGCCAGCTTCACGTAGCCCTCGTAGGGCATCACCGTCTGGCAGGTGTGCATCAGTTTGTCGAGCTGCGCCTTGACGGCCTCAACCACCTTAGGATGTCGATGGCCGATGTTCAATACGCCGATACCGCCGGCGAAATCGATCATGCGTTTGCCATCTGCGTCCCAGACCTCTGCGTTCAGGGCGTGATCTGCAAATTGATCATTGGGGCTTGCTGCGCCCGCGGCGACGTATCGCTCTTTGAGTGCCTGCAATTCTTTGTTGCTCACTTTGCGTGTCTCCCTGTGTCAGGATTAGGAATTTCTAGTACCAGTGTAGGGAGTACGCACCCAACACACAAACCGACCAACGGGGCACTCAGTGTTCTGTCTGGCTCCCCGTGTCCCGGAATTGCAGGCTGGCCAGGCGCCGGTACAGCGCGTTATCGCGGATCAACTGGTCGTGACTGCCCACTGCCAGCAGTCGGCCTTCGTCAAATACCGCGATCCTGTCGGCATCCCGCACCGTTGCCAGCCGGTGAGCAATCACCAGGGTAGTCCGGCCCTCCGTGAGCGCCGGCATGGCCCGCTGAATCAGGTGCTCGCTTTCCGCATCCAGGGCGCTGGTGGCTTCATCAAGCAGCAGAATCGGAGCGTCGGCCAACAGCGCACGGGCAATCGCCAGTCGTTGTTTCTGGCCACCGGAAAGGCCCTGGCCGGCATCACCCAGGGGCGTGTCGTAACCCTGTGGCAGGGCCTGAATAAATTCGTGGGCGTGGGCAATACGGGCGGCCTGCTCGATCTCAGCCTGATTGGCCTCGGGCCGGGCGTAGCGCAGATTATCGGCGACAGTGCCATGAAACAGGGCGGGATTCTGCGGCACCAGAGCGAAACACCGTCGCAGGTCAGCCAGTGGAACCTTGGCGGTGTCTATGCCCTCCAACCGGATAGAACCGTCCTGTAGCGGATAGAAACCCAGTAGCAGATCAAACAACGTGGATTTACCGGCACCGGACGGACCGACCAGGGCAAGGGTTTCACCCGGCTGGATCTCCAGAGAGACCCTGGCAAGCGCTGGCCGTTCCGTGCGCCCGCTATAGCTGAAGCTCAGGTTATCCAGAGTAATTGCGCCGGTCACTGTGCCCGGGAGCCTGTCCGTTCCCGTCTCGGGACGCCGCTCCGGCTCGGTCTGCAGCAGCTCAAACAGGCGAGCTGCGGAACCGGCGGCGCGCTGTAATTCGCCAATCACCTCACTGATGGCTCCAGCCGCGACCCCCACCAGCAGGCTGTAGAACACAAAGGCTGCCAGCTCACCCGGTGAGATTCGGCCATGAATTACATCCAGCCCGCCAATCCAGATGACAATACCGACGGCGCCCATCACCAGGGAAATCGCCAATGTGGTCAGCCAGGCGCGCTGCCGAATCCGTTGCCGGGCAATATCGAAGGCTTTTTCAGAAACCACGGCGAAGTAGCGGCGGTCGTGAGGCTGATGATTGAAGGCCTGTACGGTTTTGATCTGACTGAGATTCTCCCCGACATAACTGCCAACATCCGCCACCCGGTCCTGACTCAGTCGGGACAGCGCCCGCACCCGGCGGCCGTAAAACAGGATCGGCGCAATCACCAGCGGAAACCCCAGCAGGATGATGCTGGCCAGCTTGGCGTTGGTGACAAACAGAAGAATCAGCCCGCCGATAAGCATCAGCGTGTTGCGCAGGGCGATGGAGACGGTGGAGCCAATCACCGATTGCAGTACGGTGGTGTCAGCCGTAAACCGGGACTGAATCTCCAGGGCCCGGTTCTGTTCAAAGAAGCTGGGCGTGAGATCGATCAGGTGATTGAATACCCGTTTGCGAATGTCTGCCACCACCCGTTCGCCAATCCAGGACACCAGGTAGAATCGGGCAAACGAACCAAAGGCCAGGCCAAGTACCAGCACGAAAAACAGGCCGATGGCTTTGGCGAGGTTGTCCGGAGACTGCGTGGCCAGGCCCTGATCGACCAGAATGCGCAGGCCCTGGCCCAGACCAAGGGTGATGCCGGCGGTAATAACCAGGGCAATCAGCGCACCGATCACGGCTCGTCGGTAGGGGCTGATAAACTCTATGACAAGTCTTAGAGCTTTACGATGGTTCGGGCTGATGGTCACTCTCCTGATCGATCAAAGTTTAATTAAGCCGTTTGTTTTACGATTTGTTCTCCAATGAAGACGTATCATAGCTGTTAGCAAGAGTGCACGGGATGGGGAGCCTTTCCGGGACCGTCAAAAGCCAGGGATGGCTTTTGTCGAGCGTACAGGGATGTATTTACAGCGTGTCCCGGAAAGGCTCCCCATCTCGGGCGCTCGACATCTCCAAAAGTTCAAGGATATTGCATTGAGAGCCTACGCCGACAACGACTACCCCGCCGATCATAAGCCAGACTGGTCGATTATTTCCGGGCTGTGGCCGTATCTTCTGGAATTCAGGGGGCGGGTCGCGTTGGCTATGGCGATGCTGGTTTTGGCAAAGCTGGCCACCGTCGCCACCCCGGTGGCACTGAAATACATTGTCGACTACCTGGACCAGAACCACGGTGCCGACATGCTGCTGTGGATTCCAGTTGTGCTGGTGGTGGCCTACGGTAGCCTGCGTTTTGGTGCCACCCTGTTCAGCGAACTGCGGGATGCCGTGTTTGCGCGGGTCGCGGAGCGGGCTATGCGGCGGGTCTCTCTGCGGGTGTTTGAACACCTGCACCAGAGGGAACTGGGATTTCATCTGGACCGTAAAACCGGTGGCCTGGCCCGGGATATTGAACGCGGCACCAACGGCATCAGCTTTCTGCTGCGCTTCACCCTGTTCAACATCGTGCCTACCATCCTGGAAATCCTGCTGGTGGCGGGCATCCTGCTGGTGGTGTTCAACGTCGGGTATGTCGTCGCCATTCTGGTGGCGGTGGTTGTGTATGTGGTGTTCTCCATCAAGATCACCGAATGGCGGACGAAATTTGTTCGGGAGGCCAACGCCCGGGATAACCAGTCCAACTCCCGGGCCATCGACAGCCTGCTCAACTACGAAACCGTCAAATACTTCAACAACGAACGCTACGAAGCCGAGCTTTACGATCAGGACCTGGATGAGTGGGAAAAGGCTCGGTTGAAGAACCGTCTATCGCTGGCCACCCTGAACGCTGGCCAGGCATTGATCATCGGCGTGGCGCTGATCGTCATTATGGCCATGGCGGTACGCGAAGTGGCCAGCGGCGAAATCACTCTGGGTGATTTCACCATGATCAACGCCTACCTGATCCAGCTGTTCATTCCTCTGAATGCCCTGGGCTTTGTCTACCGGGAAATTCGCCAGGCCCTGGTGAATGTGGAGCGTCTGTTCAAACTGCTGGGTGACCAACCGGCAATCCAGGACGCGTCGGATGCCAGGCCCCTGGTTGTGGATAACGGAGAGGTACGCTTCGAACATATCCACTTTGCCTACCGCCCGGACCGGTTGATCCTGCAAGACGTTAGCTTCACTATCCCTGCCGGCCATACCGTGGCGGTGGTGGGCGCCAGCGGTGCCGGCAAGTCTACCCTCGCCCGGCTGCTGTTCCGCTTCTACGAGGTCGATAACGGCGCTATCCGGATTGATGGCCAAGATATTCGATCGGTCACCCAAGACAGTCTGCGTTCTGCCATCGGGGTGGTACCGCAGGACACCGTACTGTTCAACGATACGCTTTACCGTAACCTGGCGTATGGCCGCCCCGAAGCGACCGAGGAAGAAGTCTACCGGGCCGCGCGCATGGCCCACCTGGAAGATTTTATCCACAGCCTTCCAGAAGGCTACGAAACGAAAGTCGGCGAGCGCGGCCTTAAGTTGTCTGGCGGCGAAAAACAGCGGGTGGCCATTGCCCGGGTTATCCTGAAGAACCCGCCAATACTGATTCTGGACGAGGCAACCTCCTCCCTGGACTCCTTGTCCGAACAGGCCATCCTCGGTGCCCTGAAAGAGGTCAGCCACCAGCGTACTACCCTGGTGATTGCCCACAGGTTATCCACAGTTCGCGATGCCAATAGCATTCTGGTGATGGACGGGGGCCGGATTGTCGAAAGTGGCAGTCATCACGAGTTGCTGGCCCGCGATGGTCATTACGCCCGTCTTTGGGAACAGCAACATCGGAGTGAGGATAACTAATGCCCGGGGCTATTGCTCCCCGAGCCGAAGCGCCAGTCCTGAAGCCCGCACCACCTGTTGGCTTACGCTGTCTTTGAACACCTGCGCATCGCCGGTAATCAGGCTGAACCAGTTCTTGGCCCGGGTGATGCCCGTGTACACCAGTTCCTTGGTCAGTACCGGGCTGAGGCGATCCGGCAGCACCAGGCAGGTGTGGTTGAACTCCGAGCCCTGGGACTTATGCACCGTCATGGCGTATACCGTTTCCAGCTGTTGCAAACGGCTGGGGGAAATCCAGCGAATGCCGCTGGTGCTGTCACCGCTCGGGAAGGCTACCCGAAGGGTCGCTTTTGGCTCGCCGGTTTCGGTCTTATCCCAGGGTACACTGAAGGTGAGGCCGATATCCCCGTTCATCAGGCCGAGGTTGTAGTCGTTGCCGGTGACCAGCACCGGCCGGCCGGCGTACCAGCCGTCGGTTTTGTCGATCAGTTTTTCAGCCAGCAGCTTCTGGGCGATACGCTGGTTCAAGCCCTCCACGCCCCAGGGGCCTTTGCGTAACGCACACAGCACCTGGAAATCGTTGAAGGCTTCCAACACCTCAGCGGCGTGGGCATCCCAGGCTTCCCGGGGACTGCCGGCGGTCAAATCACAGCTGTGGATAACTTCCAGATAATGGCGATAGCCTACCGGTGTTGGCAGCGCCTGGCCATTCACCACCCGGCCCTGGCCGGCGTTGCGGAAAGCCTCCGGTGAGCCGGTGATGGCGTGGTGGCAGATCAGCTCAAGTGTTTGATCCGGATCGGGTTTTGGTGTTTGGCCGTTCAGCCAGATTACATCATCAAACCCGGCGTCCCGGATCTGACCCAGTACCTGGCTGGTGAGCTCGCTGGAGTTTACGGATTCTGCCAGTTGACGGATACCACTGTCCTGTCCGAAGCGGTAGCTCTTGCGCAACATCGCCACCGCCTGGTCGAGTGGCTGGCCGGAGTTATCCACAAGGCTATCCGGTACCTGCGCGCCGGTGATGGCGGCCAGCCAACGGGCAGTATCCGGCGTGTAGTGGGCGTCCAGGGCCCGTTGGCAAAGTTCCCCCAGCACCGCACCGGCGTCCACTGAGGCCAACTGGTCCTTGTCACCAAGCAGGATCAGCTGAGCGCTGGCGGGCAGGGCATCGAATACCGAGGCCATCAGGTCGACATCCACCATGGATGCCTCATCGATGACCAGGATATCCACCAGCAACGGATTGTCTCGGTGATGTCGGAACTGGCGGGTGTCTGGCCGGCTCCCGAGTAGCCGGTGCAGGGTGGTGACCTTGGTGGGAATGTCCTCCAGTTTCACGGAGCCGGGTAGGTCGGCCAGTGGCAGCTTGCTGACCGCACCGCCAATGGATTCGTTCAGCCGGGCGGCGGCCTTGCCGGTGGGTGCGGCCAGGCGGATACGGTACTTGCGCCCTGCCCGCTCCGGGCTTTCCCCGGCCACGGCCTGCAGGGCTGCAAGAAGATTCACCACGGTGGTGGTCTTGCCGGTACCCGGACCACCGGTGATCACGGCAAAGCGGTTACGGGCGGCCAGGGCGCAGGCCAGTTTCTGGTAATCCACCGGCGCTGTGGACCGGAACAGTTTGCTGAGCGCTGTGGATAAGGTTTGCGAGGCCGCCGATTGCGGGTCGGCCAGCGGCGATGGCAGGGCCAGTCGTTGCTGTATGCCCTCAGCAATGCGTTGTTCGTAACGCCAGAACCGGCGCAGGTACAGTCGGGTGCCGTTCAGTACCAGCGGTGCCGGCACGGAGCCATCGCTCACGGCCAGAGAACCCTGCAGGGCTGCGAGGCAATCGGTTAGCTGTACCCGTGACAGCAGTTCCTGTGGATAACGCCCTTGCAGGTTGGCCACCTCGCTCTCAGACAGGCCGGTATTGGCCGGTTCTTCCGGCGGCAGCGCCAGGGTCTGGCCGGCATCGTCGAGTAGCGTGGCCAGGTCAATGCACACATGCCCCCGGCCCACCTGGTGCGAGGTCAGTGCCGCCAACAGCAGCACCAGTGGTTGCGGGCCTTCGCCCTGCTCTTCGCTGAGTTCCCTGATCAGCCGGGCAAAGCCGGTATCCAGCGGGCGAATCCAGCCGGCCTGTTGCCATTGCCCTAACAGCGCCTCGGTGTCGTCAGGATGGGCCAGCAGCTGGGAGTTATCCACAGTCTCCGGTGATTCTGTGGCCGCCCGGTTCACTGGCGTGTCGTCACCCAGGTCCAGGGCAAACTGGTTTTCGGTATGGCGGGTACGGCTCATGCAGCCACCTCCCCGGACACCGGCTCGCCATCGAACAGGGCATCCAGTTGTTCGATCAGCACCCTGGGGGGCTTGTCGGTAAAGGCGCCGCCGCTGGCGGAGTTCACCCCTCGCAGGAACAGGTACACCGCGCCGCCAATGTGCTGGTCGTAGTCGTATCCCGGTAAACGGGCCTTCAGCAACCGGTGCAGGGCCAGCAGGTAGAGGATGTATTGCAGGTCGTAGCGTTTGTCCAGAATCGCCTGGCCCATGGCCTGGTCGGTGTAGGCGTCGTCGTCCTCGCCCAGAGCATTGGATTTGTAGTCCAGCACGTAATACTGCCCCTTGTGTTCAAACACCAGGTCGATAAAGCCCTTGAGCATGCCATTGAAGCGGTTGGCCTCGGCCCGGGGCCGGTCCGCGCCGTTCAGGGTGTAACGGGTGACCAGTTTGTCCAGTGTATGGATGCTGACGTTACGGCTTTCAAACCAGAACTCCAGCTCCGGGCGCAGACTGCCCAACTGCGCCAGGCTGGCGGTATCCTGGCCATTGCGATCCAGTCGCAGTGGTTTGCGGATCAGTTCCAGCAGCCAGTGTTGCAGGGGGTCCACCCAGTCGCTCCAGCCCCGGGTGCCGCAGCGGCGGCTCAGCTGTTCGTGCAGCAGCTCGGGGTTATCCACAACCCGCTGGAAGCCCTGCGCCGTGCACCATTCCAGTAATTCGTGCAGGAAGGTGCCGGGGCCGGCGCCCTTGGGGAAATGGTGATGGTTGCGCACCGCGGGCACGGGGGGCGCTTCATCAGTGTCGTCCTGGGCACTCTCTTCCAGCAGGTTCTGGGTCTGGGCGTCTTCCACCTCGCCGGTGAAGGTAATGCCGGTGCCGGCTATGCCGGTGTATTCGATGGTGGAGTAACTGGCTATCCACCAGTCTTCCTTCGCTTCGCGGTTGGAGATCAGCGCCGGGCCCAGGGCTTCCGGGGCGGTTTCGGTGAATATTGTGTTTCCGGCTTCCGGCAGCGGGGAAATCCGGATTTCCGGGCGGTCCTGGGCCAGTGAGGCCAGAGCCTGGCTAATGGACCGCTCCGGTGTTCCGGCAATCGCATAGCCCAGGCCGCTCTGATACCAGTTATCCACAGCCGCCGCGCCCACCCAGGTGGCAAACCGGGCCCGGGTCAGGGCCACATAGAGTTTACGGATGTCCTCGCCCAGGCGTTCCTGGTCGGCCCTTTCAATGTCTTCCGGAGTCGGATCGAACACGGTCACCAGCTTGCCGGTGTCGTCATGGTAGCGAACATACGCCTGCTTCGGGTTCTCTGCCCGGAAGGCGGTGCCGAAGGGCAGGAATACCAGTGGGTATTCCAGGCCCTTGGATTTGTGCACGGTGATTACCTTTACCAGACCGGCGTCGCTTTCCAGGCGCAGGGTGCGGTGTTCGTCTTCTTCGTCTGCCGCCCGCAGGATCTGGGTGAAGTGGTGCACCAGGGCATGTTCGCCGTCCAGTTGCAGGCTGTCCTGCTGCAGCAGTTCGGCAATGTGCAGGATGTCAGTCAGTCTTCGCTCACCGTCAGGGCGTTGCAGCAGGCGGCCGGGAACCTCGAAGTCCATCAGAAAACTACGCAGCATGGGCAATACGCCCTGGCTCTGCCACTGTTGCTGGTAGCGCTGGAAGCGCTCGATTTCCCGTTCCAGTATCAGCTCATCGGTGAGCAGCCGATCCAGTGCGTGCCAGCTCTGGCCCAGGGTCGGTGTGGCCAGCGCGGCGCGGATGAACGCCAACTGCCGGGGTTCGGCAAAGGCGCGCAGCCAGCACAGTACCTCGTTCGCCTCCCGGGAGGTCAATACTGAATCCCGGTCCGACAGGTACACACTCTTGATGCGCCGCCGGCCGAGGGCGTCCCGCACCGCAGCGGCCTCGTTGCGGTTATTCACCAGTACGGCAATGTCTCTGGCTTCAACGGGTTCGAGGTCGTCCGGGCTGTCTGGCAAGGCAAAGCCGGCCTGCCTTCCCTGCCCCAGGGTCAACAATCGGGCGATTTCACTGGCGCAGGTTTCGGCCATTTCAGCCGTGGCGGTGCCCTTGGCGAGGCCCTTGGGGTTACCCTCTTTGTCGGTTTCACCGGATTCGTGGGTCCAGAACACCAGGCTGGGCTGGACTTCACCCTGCACCGACCACAGCCGCCTGGTGCCGTTGGCATCGACGCCCTGGAACGGCAGCGGCGTGCTGTCGCCCTTGCCGAACAGGAAGGCGCCCCTGGCGCTGAATTGGTCGCTGTGCTCAAACACCCGGTTGACGGCGCTCACCATGGTTTCGGCGGAGCGGAAGTTCTTGCCCAGGGTGTAAGTGCGTGCCTGCACGCCCAGGCGGGCCTGCAGGTAAGTGTGGATATCGGCGCCCCGGAAACCGTAGATGGCCTGTTTCGGATCGCCGATCATCAGCAGGCAGGTGTCCGGTTGGTTGGCTTCGACGTTATAGATCCGGTTGAAGATGCGGTACTGCACCGGGTCGGTATCCTGAAACTCGTCAATCAGCGCCACCGGAAACTGGCGGCGGATGGTGGCGGCCAGTTGGTCCCCCCGGGGGCCGTGCAGCGCGTCATCCAGGCGGGTGAGCAGGTCATCAAAACCCATTTCCGAGCGCTGCTGCTTTTCCGCTTCCAGTCGCCCGGCAATCCAGTGGCTGGCGTGGCGCAGGATGTCGGACTTGGCACTGGGCGGGTTCTGGCCGAAGGCCAGCAAGGCGTCGATGGCGTCAAACGCCGGGTGATGGGGTGCCGGGTCGTCGCCTTTCAGGATGTTGTCCAGACCCTCGGGGGTCTGGTTCTTGTAACCGGCAGCGCTGTCCAGCTTCTCCGGCAATAGCTCGTCGGATTCGGCCCAGGCGACCAGAAACTCCCACACCTTGAGCATGGCGTTCTTGCTGCCCCCGTGCAGCCGCTTGCCTTTGTTCAGATCGTTCAGCAGGTCAGTGACTTCCTGTTGCCACTGGGCCCAGGGGTGGGCTTTCAGTTCTCCGGCCCGCGCGAGCCGTTCGCTGACCACCTGGTCAATGGCTTCGTGCACGCTCTGGGGCGGTGTACCCAGAGCATCCGGGTCGTCGATCAGATTACGTACCGCCTTGCGCAGATCGGTGGGGGTTTTCCAGTGGCTCAGGGCTTCGTCCATAAGGGCCGGTGGTAACGGGTAAACGAAGGTACGCCAGTAATCCCTTGCCACCTCGTCCAGCAGTTCGCTCTGATCCGTTTCCAGGGTGAGCTTGAACAGGCTGCCGCTGTCGAAGGCGTGTTCGCTGAGCATGCGGTTGCAGAAACCGTGAATGGTGGATACCGCCGCTTCGTCCATCCATTCAGCGGCCAGCAGCAGTTTCTTGCGGCAGTCAGGCCACCCGGCCGGGTCCGGATAACTGTCATCCCGCAGCTTGTGGATAAGCGCGGTTTCCGGGGTGGGTTCGAGGTGGTCAGCGGCGTCGGAAAACACCTCGGCGGCCTGGGTCAGCCGGGTGCGGATGCGGTCCCGCAGCTCCTTGGTGGCGGCGTCGGTAAAGGTGACCACCAGCAGGTTTGGTGGCAACAGGTTCTGCAGCGGGCTGTCTTCTGCCTGGCCATGGCCCAGCACCAGGCGCACATACAGGATGGCGATGGTGAAGGTTTTGCCGGTGCCGGCGCTGGCCTCGATCAGCGCGCTGCCATTCAGGGGCAGGGCCAGCGGGTCCAGGTTCGGGTTTCGGTTGGTTCTCTGTTCCGTCATTCCATGCTCCCGATTTGCTCCGCCGCCGACTTGCCCTGTTCGGCCTCCCACAGAGGCACATAAAGCTGGTGCAGCAGGGCTTCAAACTCGCCGCTCGCCATCAGTGCCTCGGGACTTTCGAAGGCACCCAGCAGGTAGCCGGTGTCCCGGTCCAGGGCGGTGGAATAGGCCTGTTCTGCTTCGCTAATGGCCCGTTCGTGGTCGCCGACAGATTTCTTGCCGCCATAGAAACTGGTGATCCAGGCAAAGCCGGCTTCGCAGTGAATGGGCAGGGTCCGGGTGGTGGCTTCCATCCAGCGGCCCAGAATGGCTTCGAAGTGCTTTTGTGCCTGCTCCGGGGCCATGACCGGGAAGTGGAATTTACGGCCTTCTTCCTTGCCCAGGATCACGGTTTCAAAGGGCTGGCCACTGAGTTGCCCGGCCAGGTGAACCAACCAGTCCCGCAGCAGATTGGCGTAGCGGACTTTTTTCGAGTAACCGGAGCCGGTCAGCAGACCGGAGTTGGCGATCACCAGTCGGCACAGTTGTCCTGAAGGGTTGCAGCGCAGATTGTCGATTAAATCGACCACCTCCACTGCGCCTGTGCTATCCGAGTACCGAAACTCGAACGGTAAGGGCTCGGCCACTGCTTCCGGCCACTCGGCCAGCGCGCCGCGGTAGCGTTGAAACAGGTCTGGCAGGCGGCCGGCCAGCTCGGTGCGCAGGCGATGTTCGGTCACCCCCATACCCAAATCGCCCCGCCGGGCCATACGGTCCAGAGTGGCTTCCAGGCGTTCGTGCAACTCCTCTTCACTGGCCGCTTTGACGACACCCTCCTGGATCAGCTCGTTGTCCAGGCGCCAGCGGTCCAGGCCGTTCAGGTCGAAGTTTTCGTTATCGGTGTCGTCTTCTTCCACCGTTTCAAAGCGCACCTGCAGCCGGCGCTGGTAGAAGGTGTCGATGGGCTTTTTCAGGAAATTCGCCAGCTCGGTCAGGCTGATGGGCTCTTCGGGCGCCATGTACGGCAGCGCTTCCCGGCTCTGCTCCGGGTTATCCACTGCATGAGCGCTGCGCCATTCCCGTTCATAGGTGAACAGTCCCCGGGCCCGCAGCACATCGGCCAGGGGTTTGGGTTGGGTCTCTTCACCGTCGCCCACGCCGTTGGTTCTGGGGAAATAGTCCCGGCTGAAAGGCTGCAGCGGATGCTGGGTGGTCAGAGCCTTGGTAACAGAACCATCCGGTTGCCCCGCTACTGTCCACAGACTGTTCAGATGGTCCTGTAACTGGCCGATGAGCACCGAGGGTGGCCGTTCAGAGTCGTCCCTGATACTGCGCCCCACCCAACTGATGTACAGCTGTTCCCGGGCGGACAACAAGGCTTCCAGAAACAGGTAGCGGTCGTCTTCCCGGCGGGAGCGGTCCCCCGGCCGGTAATCCTGGGCCATCAGGTCGAAATCCACCGGCGGCCGGGAGCGAGGATAGTCGCCGTCGTTCATGCCCAGCAGGCATACCTTGCGGAACGGAATGGCCCGCATCGGCATCAGGGTGGCGAAGTTGACCTTGCCGGCGAGGAAACGCTGGTTCAGGCCGCCCTCATCCAGGCCCTGCAGCAGCACATCCTTGACGATAGTCAGGGGCAGCGGTTGCTGTTCCAGTCCGGCGGCCAGGGCATCGTCCAGCCACTGCTCCAACTGACGGCGGAAGCGGTTCAGCAACAGCAGGTCCTGGCCTTCCACCTTGTGGAAAAATTGCTCCAGCATGGCGGAGAACAGGGCTTCCCATTCCCCGGGCGTGCGGGTGGCCTGCAGTGCCTGCCAC
Organism: Marinobacter sp. EVN1; assembly: GCF_000475375.1. Classification (NCBI taxonomy): domain Bacteria; kingdom Pseudomonadati; phylum Pseudomonadota; class Gammaproteobacteria; order Pseudomonadales; family Marinobacteraceae; genus Marinobacter; species Marinobacter sp. EVN1. The sequence continues at coordinate 24,678 of NZ_AXCB01000002.1, read as the reverse complement.
AGGGCTTCCAGCTGGTGCACGAATTCGCCCAGGCGACCGGCCAGGCTGGCTTGCAGGCCGCCGATTTCACCATAGGGCTCTACCCCGCCCCAGGGCTGGTCATCGCCCATGCCATAACCCAGCAACATGGCGCGGAGCCCGGCTTGCCAGGTGTTGCGTTCCAGCTCTGCCGGCAGGTCCAGGCTTTCCCGGTGCTTGCCATGCAGGCCCCAGCGAATGTTGGCGCCTTCCACCCAGCGCCGGGCCAGAGGGATGTCGTCTTCGCTGATGTCAAAGCGGTCGCGGATGCCGGCTACTTCCAGCAAGCTGATGATTTCGCTCACACCGAAGCGGCTGCGGGGCAATGACATCAGGGTTTCCAGGGCAATCAGCACTGGTTCGTGGTGGCGCTGTCCCTGGTCGGAAATGGTGAACGGAATGTGGCGCTTGCGGCCCGGCGAGTAGCGACCGAACACCGCCTGAATATGAGGCGCGTACACGTTGATGTCAGGCACCATCACGATCACATCCCGGGGCCGCAGTGTCGGATCGGCATTGAACGCAGCCAGCAGCTGGTCGTGCAGAATTTCCACTTCCCGCTGGGGGCCGTGGGCGTCGTGGAACACCACGGAATGGTCGCGGGTCAGATCCACCGTGCGCTGCTGCTGGCGGATTTCCTGCAGCGGCGTCAGGTTGTGGATATCGTTCTGCAACTGGTGCAGCAGGCAGGGGTTATCCACATCGCCATGGTCGGTGAAGATGTCGATCTTCTGGCCCGGCGTCTGGAAACTGGCGCGGTAGTCGTCCGGGTTGTCGAACTCATCCAGCAGGCGGATGTAGTCCCGGCCCTGTTTTCCCCAGGCCGCCAGCAACGGGTTGGCGTGCTGGTGCAACTGGTCCGGGTCGTCAATTTGCGACAACACCGGGTGTGCTGGGCCCCGCTTGCGTTCGGCTTTTAACAGTTCCCGGTCGCTGATGATGTCGGCCCAGTAGAACTGGCAGGGGTTGTGGACGCACAGAACCACCTGGCTGAACCGGCTCAGTACATACAGGGCTTCCAGCGCCTGCCGGGGCAGCGACGATACTCCGAACACCACGATGCGCTTGGGCAAGCGACTGGCATTGGCCGGTTCGCTGATGCGCTGGCCCTGGGCCATAAAGCGGGTGTGGATTTGCGAACGGCTGGTGTGGGCCTCGCTGCCCACGTCCTCGACCAGCTTGCGCCAGAGCAGGGGCTGCCAGCAGGCTTCCGTATCCAGAGCTTTCTCCTCGCCCCGGGCCGTGATCACCACGTCCTTGCCCTGTTCCCAGGCCGCGAGCCAGTCGGCCCGGAACACCTGGTACTGGTCGAACAGATCCGCCACTTTCTCCGCCAGCTGGAAATTGCGCAGATCGGTATCGCGGCCGTCCAGGAATCGCGCCAGTGGTGTGAACGCCTCATCCTGCCCCACCAGCTCCGGCAACAATCGGTACAGCCGCCAGACCAGACGGCGCTTGTCGAAGGGGGACTGCTCCGGTACTTCGCCGTCGGGCAACACCGCCCGGTAGGCCTGCCAGATGAACCGTGCCGGAAACAGGAAATCCATGCCGGCGGCAATGCCCAGGCCGCCTTCCACGCCATCCTCGGTGCGCTTCTCCGCCAGCGCCAGCTTCAGCCACTGGGCAATGCCGTTACTCTGCACCAGAAAGGTCTCGCTCTGTAGCGGCGGCATGGGGTTCTGCCGGCAGATATAGACCACGGCGCGGCGCAGGTCTTCCAGATGGTTGGCATGGATGGCGTGAAAGCCGGGTTCAATGGCTGTGGAGTCGGCCATGGTTTTCCTTGTCTGATGAACAATTCAATCCTCGGGCCACAGCTTACCGCAGTTGGCCGAGAATACGGACCGTCAGGCGCACTCCATCGTAACCTGACGGAGCGACGCGGGCAGTCGTAATTGTTCAAAAGACAGACAGACGTTGCGAATCCGGATGTCGGCGGGCTCAGGAATGCCGCAGACAAGCCAGAAACAGATGACGAACCAGGCTCTGGGAGGACGCATCCAGACAAGAGAAATCCTCGGCGTGCAACTGCCTGTTTTGCATTAGCCTGGCCAGACTTTTGGTATCAATGCTGATGCAAACCCGATCATGATGCCGGCTCTCCAGCCAGCTCAGATCTTCAATCTTGTGCGCCTGAACCGGGTTCGGGCGTGTGAAGGGCATACCCATAGCTCCTCCGTAAACCTGTCAGTGCATGGCCATCGCCGGGCGTGTTGTCGGCGTTGTGAACGGGAACGAGGGCCAGTTCAGGTACTCGGCAAAGAATTCCGAATGACGACGATGATCCAGCAATACCTCCAGACACTCATCGGTGCTGCATCGACCGGTTATACCCGGGCAGGGCTCGCTGGATTGCAGGCTGTCGAGAGCCCGGAAAAGCACATGCTCGGCGGCGCTGATGTCGCCACGGTCGCGCAGCGCCCGGCATACCAGTATCGCCGCCAGGGTCAGCTCTACCTGCATGCAGTCCGGGTGATGTTTGCGGGCCAGGCACGCCAGATCGAAAGCACTGCCGGTGGCGGCCACCAGCTTGTCGGAATCGTGGTTTTCGCTGAAGGTAAAGGCATATTCCATCCAGAGCAGCCATAGATCATTTTTCTCGTTCAGGGAAAGACTGGCAAACATCCGGCGGTGGCGTGGGCAGAGAAATTTCATGGCGTCCTCCTTGTCTTGATGCAAATGATAATAGTTATCATTAAATGAATTGGCAAGGCTCGTGATGATTAATTTTTGTGCATGGAACAGGTTTGAGCCTGCCCGCCTTCCGGCGTAAAGTTTGTGCCTCTCTGCCAATCCAACGTCTGCATTCCTATGATCAAGCACCGACCGGTTCCCGCCAGCCTGGATGATCCGCTCTATTATCTGGAGAACATGGATATTCTGGTGGCCTGGGTCGCGAACCACCACGCGGACCTGTTAACGGAACAGGAGCGAAACCGGCTGGCGGCCTTCAGCGGCCTGGCCACCGGGCCCCGTGCGCTGCTGACCCGAATGGTAATGCGTACCGGAGAGCTGTTCCGGGCCGACAAGCTGCGTTATCCCGAACTGCCGGTGCCGGAATCGGAAGCACTCAGGACACTGGTGCAGGCGGGCTGGCTGGATCCTGCGCCGGAGCTAAGCCTGGACGACCTGTTCCGGTTGTTTACCCTGGCCGAATTACGGCCGGTGTTCGCCGATTGGTTGCAACAGCAGGGTCACCCGAAAACTCTGGGCAAGGCCCGGATGCGGGCGCTGCTGGCGGAACCGTTCAATGCACCAAGAGCCCTGGGGGCTTGGCTGCCTGGTGGCGGTGAGGCTTCGACTGTGGTCCGGTTGCAGGACATGGCCCTGTTCGACCGCATCCGCCTGATGTTCTTCGGCAACCTGCGCCAGAGCTGGACCGACTTTGTACTGGTGGAACTGGGCGTACAGCAGTTCGAGTCTGTGCCATTTACCCCGGCATCCCGGGCCTTCCAGCAGCGGGCAGAGGTGGATTGCTACCTGCAGATGCACCGATGCCGGGAACGGCTCGACAACGGCGAACCGGCGGTCGACGTCTGGCTCGATGTCCCGGGCCCTGTGGATAATCCCTGGCTTACCAGCCGACGGGACCGTTTATTGCTGGAACTGGGCCGGCAGGCTGAGCGCCAGGGTGAACGGGAACTGGCACTTGAGGTCCTGGAAAACAGCGGACACCGGGAAGCGCGGCTGAAACAGCTTCGGTTACTGGAACGGATGAAGCGTTTTGAGGAGGCCTGGGTCATAGCCTGTCAGTGGCGAACCAGTGCGCTGAGCGACGCCGAAGCCCAGGGCCTGGCCCGGTTGCTGAAGCGGCTGGCGCCCAGGGTCGGGGCCGACCAGCCCAAGCCTGTGGATAACCCCCCACTGCAGGAATTCACCCTCACATTGCCGAAGCCGGACACGGGTACGGTGGAGTGGGCAGCGCTGCAGCATCTGGCCACGGATGACGCCCCGGTGTTCTATGTGGAAAACACCCTGATCAACGCCCTGTTCGGGCTGCTGTGCTGGCCGGTGGTCTTCCTGCCGCTGCCCGGCGCCTTTTTCCATCCTTTTCACATTGGTCCGGCAGACCTGACCCGGGAAGACTTCGTTGCCCGTCGCCAGCAGGCGTTCGAGCAAAGGTTCCGTTTGCTGGGCACCGGCGCCTATCGCCGGGAAATCCTCGACACCTATAAGAACAAACAGGGCATCGCCAATCCCTTCGTGTTCTGGCCGGTTTTGGATGAAGCTCTTTTGGAGCTGGCCCTGCACTGCATTCCCTCTGGTCACCTGGAGGCCCTGTTCCGACGCCTGCTCAACAACATCAAGGAACACCGTAGCGGCTTCCCGGACCTGATCCGTCTGGTGCCAGAAGCAGACCACCCGGAACAACGCTATGAAATGATTGAGGTGAAAGGCCCTGGCGACCGCCTGCAGGATCATCAGGTGCGCTGGTTGCAGTTCTTCGCCCGGCAAGGCATCCCGGCCAGCGTGTGCTATGTGCGCTGGCAGGATGATGAGGCCATTGTGTGAAAGTTGCTGTCCGCACCCTGTGTGAGTTCGCCGCCCGCCACGGCGACCTGGATTTTCGCTACAACCCTGCACCCACCAGCGAAGAGGGCATAGCCGGACATCAGGCCATCCAGTCAAAACGCGGTTACGGCTACAAAAGCGAGTTTTCAGTGACCGGTCTCGTTCTCGGAATGGAGCTGTCCGGCCGGGCTGATGGTTACCATCCGCACAAGAACCGGCTGGAAGAAATCAAGACTCACCGGGGCGATGTGTCCCGCATCCGCCCTCACCAGCGGGCTTTGCACCGGGCCCAGTTACGGGCCTATGGCGCTTTGCTGTGCCGGCAGGAAAACCGCAAGAGCGTGGAACTGGCGCTGGTCTACTACGACATCGGCCGGGACAAGGAAACGTTGCTCACCGAAACCGCCAAAGCCGACGAGCTCTGGCAGGAACTGGAAACCCTGTGTGGTCTGTACAAAGCCTGGGCCGAGCAGGAAGAACACCATCGGGAACAACGAGACGCCCTGCTGGCCAACCTGCGTTTTCCCTTCCCGGACTTTCGCCCCCGGCAACGGCAGCTGGCGGAAACCGTGTACAAGAACTCGGTCAGAGCCGGCACCCTGCTGCTGGAAGCGCCTACCGGCCTGGGCAAGACTCTGGGTACCCTGTTTCCGGCCCTGATGGCAATGCCTGCCGCCAAGCAGGACCGGCTGTTCTACCTCACCTGCCGCAACACCGCCCGGCAGCTGTCGCTGGATGCTGTGGATAAGTTGCAGCATGCCCGGGATGAGTTGCAGTCCTGGCCTCTGCGAATCCTGGAACTGGTATCGAAGGACGACGCCTGCGAACACCCGGAAAAAGCCTGCCATGGCGATTCCTGCCCGCTGGCCAAGGGCTTTTTTGACCGCCTGCCCGATGCCCGGGCCGAGGCGGTACAGAGCAAGGAGCCGTTAACTCAAGAGACATTGGCGAACATCGCCGCCGGTCATGATATTTGCCCCTACTTCCTGGCCCAGGAAATGGCCCGCTGGAGCGACCTGGTGATTGGCGATGTGAACCGGCTGTTCGATCAGTCGGCCCTGCTGCACGGCCTGATTCGCCAGAACCACTGGCAGGCCAGCGTGCTGGTGGACGAAGCCCACAATCTGGTGGATCGGGCCCGGGGCATGTATTCGGTGCAGTTGGAACAACAGCGCTTGCTGAAGCTGAAAAAGACCGCTCCCAAACCGGTCAAAGCGGCGCTGGATCGAACTGCCCGGGCCTGGCAGGCGCTGATTCGCGATCACGGCGAGCCAGCGCAACCGCTGTTCCTGGCGATCTTGCCGTCGCAATTGCTGAGTGCCCTGCAGGCGATGGTCTCGGTGATCACCGATTACCTGGCTGACAACCCCCCGGACCTGGCCCTGCAGGAAGTGATGTTCGAAAGTGTGGCCTTCATGAAACTGGCGGACAGCTTTGGTGATCATTCCCTGTGCGAATTCCAGCGCAGCGGCCGTGGCCAGGCCAGCCTGACCATCCAGAACCTGATCCCGGCGGATTTCCTCATTGAGCGCTTCAAAGCCGCTCACTCGGTGCTGCTGTTCTCCGCAACCCTCAGCCCCGGCGTGTATTACCGGGACTTGCTTGGTTTGCCGGAAGACGCCCGCTTCACGTCCCTGCCCAGCCCGTTCAGCGCCGGACAACTGAAGGTTGAGTTCACGCCCGGCATCAGCACCCGGCAGGTGCATCGTGAAGCCAGCCTGCAGCCCATCGCCGAACTGATCGCCAAACAGTACCGGGCACGGCCGGGCCACTACCTGGCGTTCTTCAGCAGCTTTAAATACGCCAAAGAGGTGAGTGATGCGTTGGCAAAACAGGCACCTGATATTCCCCAGCGTTCACAACAACCGGGGATGAGCGCGGAGCAGCGTCGGCAATTCCTGGCGGACTTTCGGAAGGCTGAAGGCAGCATCGCCTTCGCGGTGCTCGGCGGCGTGTTCAGCGAAGGCATCGACCTGCCTGGTGACCAGCTGATTGGCGCCTTTGTGGCCACCCTTGGCCTGCCACCGTTTGATGCCTGGCATGAAATCATCAAAGACCGTCTGCAACAACGATTTGGCGAAGGCTATAACTACACCTACCTGATCCCCGGCCTGCAGAAAGTGGCCCAGGCCGCTGGCCGGGTGATCCGCACTCCGGAAGACCGGGGGGTAATCTGGCTGATTGATGACCGTTTTCTGAAACGACCGGTGCGGGGCCTGTTGCCGACCTGGTGGTTCACCAACACCTGATTCAGAGAGCGTCAAATTGTCGCGATCGACGTCAGTTGTTACATATCACTATGGAAAAACCTGTTCGCTTGCTTAGAATTCGTGGCCCTTAATGACAACCCCTCCGATGATCAAGGACACTGATTGCAAATGAACCCGACCGATCTTGTTTTCCAGAGCTATGGTCGCTGCTGCCGCAAGGATGAATTCTTTGTGGATTTCTACGACTTCTTTATGTCCAGCTCCGATGCCATCCGCAATCGGTTTCTGAACACGGATATGTCTGCTCAGCGCCATCTGCTGCGTAACGGTGTGATGCAGATCATTCTGGTTGCCCGGGGTATGTCCGACCGCAAATTGCGGGATCTGGGAGAAAGCCATAATCGCCACAATTACAATATTCAGCCTGAGTGGTACGACCTCTGGCAGGAGGCATTGCTGAAAACAGTTCGCGCTCACGATCCGGAATACACGCCCGAACTCCGAGAGGCGTGGCGTAGCGTGCTCAAGCCCGGTATCGACCTGATCCGCGGCGCGTACTGAGTTCGTGGCAAGCTGACGGGCGGGATAGATTGGAAGCTATCTTGATTCCCGTCAGCCTGAACGTCACACTTCTGCTCTATACTTACCCTGTCATACCTATTCTTCCCCTCAAGGACGACACATGGCCCAGAAAAGCACCAACACCGCTCCCAAACTTTTTCTCGTTGTGCTGATCGTGGCCCTGATTGCCGTTGCAGCCTGGTACCTGATGCCGAAAGGCGATCAGGTGCCGGAGCATATTGGCTCTGGTAACGGTCGTATTGAAGCCACCGAAGTCGATATTGCCACCCGAATACCCGGGCGCCTGGAATCTTTCGAAGTCCGCGAGGGCGACATGGTTGAAGCCGGCATGTTGCTGGCTGTGATGGATACCGACGAACTTGAGGCCAGCCTGGCAGCGGCGCAAGCCAGTTTGCACCAGGCCGAGCAGAGCCGGCGACTGGCCGAGGCCGTGGTGGCCCAACGGGAAAGTGAGCGTCGGTATGCCCAAGCCGAACTGGCCCGTATTGAATCGCTGGCCGATCGGGGCCATGCCTCTCAGGAGCAGTTGGACCGCGCCCGTACCGCGGCGGAAACCGCCGAGGCGGCATTGCAGGCCGCCAGAGTACAAGTGGCGTCTGCCGATGCCAGTATCGAAGCTGCCAAAGCCAGTGCCCGCCGTATCCAGACCAATATTGATGACAGCCAGTTGACCACGCCGGTGGGTGGCCGGGTTCTGTATCGGCTGGCGGAGCCGGGCGAGGTGCTGGCCGCCGGTGGCAAAGTAGCCACGGTACTGGATGTCACCGATGTGTACATGACCATCTTCCTGCCCACAGCCCAGGCAGGCAAAGTCCGGGTTGGCTCCGAAGCCCGGATCGTTCTTGATGCCCTGCCGGACTATGTGGTGCCAGCGGAAGTCAGCTTCGTCGCCGCCGAAGCCCAGTTCACGCCGAAGTCTGTGGAAACCCGCAGCGAGCGGGAGAAGCTGATGTTCCGGGTTCGTATCCGGATTGATCCGGAGTTGCTCAAAGCCTATCGGGACCGGGTGAAAACCGGTGTACCCGGCGAAGCCTACGTAAGACTGGATGAGGGCCAGCCCTGGCCCGAGAGCCTGAAAGTGGCTTTGCCCAATGACTGAGACCGTGGCCCGGCTGGAAGGAGTCAGCCATCGCTACGGGGAAACCGATGCGCTGTCTGATATTTCCCTGACGTTTCCGTCTGGCTGCATGGTTGGGCTGATCGGCCCGGACGGGGTGGGCAAATCCACACTGTTGGGCCTGCTTGCCGGTGCCCGTGAGTTGCAGACCGGCGAGTTGCAGGTGCTTGGCGGCGATATGCGCAGCCAGCGGTTTCGTAACCGGTCCGCCCCCCGCATTGCCTATATGCCCCAGGGACTGGGCGGTAATCTCTACCATACGCTGACGGTGGACGAGAACATCGCCTTCTTCGCCGATCTGTTTGGTTTGCGAGGCCCCTCCAGGAAGGATCAGATTGACCGGTTGCTTGAAGCTACTGGGTTGTTGTCTTTCCGGGACCGTCCCGCCGGCAAGCTGTCCGGCGGTATGAAACAGAAGCTGGGGCTGTGCTGTGCCCTTATCCACAGCCCCGATCTGCTGATTCTGGATGAACCCACCACCGGCGTGGACCCGCTGTCCCGCAAGCGTTTCTGGGATCTGATCGATACCATTCGCCGGCAACGCAGCGGTATGAGCGTGTTGGTGGCCACGGCCTACATGGAAGAAGCCGAACGTTACGACTGGCTGGTGGCCATGGACGAGGGCAAGGTACTGGCTACAGGCTCACCGGCCGAACTCCGTGAGCAGACCAATACCGAGACGCTGGACGATGCCTTCATCGCGCTGTTACCCGAAAACCGGCAGGTGCAGGAAAGCGGCGATACGGCTAATGCTGCGCAGCGAGAGCCAACCGGGGAAAACCAGACGCCGGCCATTGAGGCTGAGCATCTGACCCTGCGGTTTGGCAGCTTTACGGCGGTTCGTAACGTCAGCTTTTCCATCCCGAAAGGCGAGATCTTCGGTTTTCTGGGATCCAACGGTTGTGGCAAGACCACCACCATGAAAATGCTCACCGGATTGCTGACCCCAACAGAAGGCGAAGTCCGGCTGTTCGGTGAACCACTGGATGCCAAAGACCTGGCCACCCGGCAGAAGGTGGGCTACATGTCCCAGGCCTTCTCGCTCTATGGCGAGCTCACCGTGCGCCAGAATCTGGATCTGCATGCCCGGCTGTTTCACCTGCCGGACACCAGAATCCCGGAGCGTATTTCGGTGCTGGTTCGGGAGTTCGGTCTTGAAGATGTACTGGACCAGCGAGCAGGCGCCCTGCCACTTGGGGTTCGCCAGCGGCTGTCACTGGCCGTGGCCGTGGTGCACGAGCCCGAATTGCTGATCCTGGATGAACCTACCTCAGGCGTCGACCCGGGGGCCCGCAACCGGTTCTGGCAATTGTTGATGCGCCTGTCGCGGGAAGATGGCGTGACCATTTTTATCTCCACCCATTTCATGAACGAGGGTGAGCGCTGCGACCGGATTTCGCTCATGCACGCGGGCGAAGTATTGGCTTGCGATACGCCCGATCGACTGGTTGAAGCCTCCGGCACCGACAGCCTGGAAGGCGCGTTCATGAAAACCCTGGAAGCGGTGGATAAAGAGCCGGAGACCGGCGCCGACCAACTGGCTCTGGAGCCCGCCAGTCATGGTGACCGGCCGGCCGTGTTCAGTCCCCGGCGCTTGCTGGCGTACGCCACCCGGGAAGCGAGGGAACTGTTGCGGGACCCCATTCGAATGGCCTTCGCCTTTATCGGTTCCGCGTTGTTGATGCTGATCCTGGGTTACGGCATTACCCTGGATGTAGAAGACCTGTCGTTCGCCGTGCTGGATCGGGACCAGACACCCCAGAGCCGGGATTACATTGCGGCGGTGTCCGGCTCCCGGTATTTCCTGCAACAACCGGAATTGCAGAATATCCAGGAGCTGGAACAACGCATGCGCTCCGGCGAGCTGAGTCTGGCTATTGAGATTCCGCCGGGCTTCGGCAAAGACCTGAAACGGGGGCGACCGACCGAAATGGCGGTTTGGGTGGATGGTGCCATGCCTTTCCGGGGCGAGACCATCCTGGGTTACGTTGAAGGCATGCACATCAGTTACCTGACGGAGCTGGCCCAGCGCACTCTGGGCGTGGTACCCACGCTGACACTGGTCACGCTGGAGGACCGGTATCGCTACAACCAGGACTTCCGGAGCCTGGATGCGATGGTGCCAGCGGTTATCCCCATTCTGCTGATCTTTATTCCGGCCATTCTGATGGCCCTGGGCATCGTTCGGGAAAAGGAACTGGGCTCCATCACCAACCTGTACGTCACTCCGGTCACCCGGGTGGAGTTCTTGCTGGGCAAACAGCTGCCCTACATCGCGTTCAGCATGATCAGCTACGTGAGCCTGGTCTTGCTGGCGGTGTACGTGTTTGATGTCGAGATCAAAGGCAGCCTTCTGACGCTCACCTTCGGCGCCCTGCTCTTTGTGACCGCCACCACGGCCCTGGGTCAGGTGATGTCGACCTTTGCCTCGACCCAGATTGCCGCCCTGGCGGCCACTGCAATTCTCACCATACTGCCCACTGTACAGTTTTCCGGCCTGACCGAACCGGTGTCGTCCCTGAGCGGCGCCGGCGCATTGATCGGTCCGGTCTGGCCAGCGACCTGGTTCCTGCAGATCAGCCGTGGCGTCTTTACCAAAGGCCTGTCGCTGGCGGATATGCAGGGCGCGTTCCTGGCCCTGGCGGCGTTCGTTCCGGTACTGACCGTAATGGCGGTGGCGTTGCTCAGAAAACAGGGGCGCTGACATGAATTCCTTACGCAACATCTGGCACCTCGGCATCAAGGAACTGCGCAGTCTGTGGCAGGACAAGGCATTGATGGTGTTTGTGCTGGTGGCATTTACGGTGATGATCTACACCGCAGGTTCCGCGGGCTCCATGGAGCTTCACAACGCTCCGATCGCCGTGGTGGACGAAGATCAGACGGTGTTGTCTGGCCGCATCATCAATTCGCTCCAGCAGCCATGGTTCCTGACGCCGGATCTGGTGGCCTACGGCGACATCGACGACCTGCTGGACAAGGGCAGCCATACCTTTGCCCTGGTGATCCCCGAAGGCTTTGAGCGGGATGTCCGGCAGGGCAACCCGGTGGCGTTGCAGCTGAACATCGACGCCACCCGCATGAGTCAGGCCTTTATTGGCACCAATTACATTCAGCGCTTTGCGATGGCGGAAGTGGCGGAGTTCCTGCAACCGGGTAGCTCTGCCAGCACCGGTCTACCGATCGAGCTGGTCACCCGGGTGAGTTACAACCCCAACCTGGACGGAACCTGGTTTGGCGGTGTCATGGAGCTCATCACCCAGGTGACCCTGATCAGCATCATTCTTACCGGGGCAGCACTGATCCGGGAGCGGGAGCACGGCACCGTGGAGCATCTGATGGTGATGCCATTGCGGCCTTTCGAAATCATGGCGTCCAAGGTGTGGGCCAATGGTCTGGTAGTGTTACTGGCAGCGGCGCTGTCGGTAACGCTGGTGATCCAGGGCTGGCTACAGGTACCGGTGGCAGGGTCGGTGTTGCTGTTTCTGCTCGGCGCCCTGATTCACCTGTTTTCCACCACCGCGATCGGCATTCTGATCGGCACCGTGGCCCGAACCATGCCCCAGTTTGGCCTGCTGCTGATTCTCACCATCCTGCCTTTGCAGCTGCTGTCGGGCGGTATCACGCCCCGGGAAAGCATGCCCCAGCTGGTGCAGGATCTGATGCTGGCGGCGCCCACCACCTACTTTGTCAGCATGGCCCAGGCGATTCTGTACAGGGGTGCGGGGCTGGAGGTGGTGTGGCCACAGATGCTGGCTCTGATGGCCATTGGCGGGGTGTTCTTCACGGCGGCGTTGTTGCTCTTCCGTCGCCATCTCTCGGTGTAAGTCAGTAAGCCACCACCCAACCGGGGTGGTGGCGGTCGACGCTTAGCCGAATTCGAAGAACGCCAGCTTGTTGCCATCCGGGTCGCGCACATAGGCGCCGTAGAACATGTCCGGAATGCGCTGCCCCGGTTCGCCATCGCAGGTGGCGCCCAGTTCAATGGCCTTGTGGTAAAACTTATCCACGGCTTCTTTGGAGCCCGCCGGAATGGCCACCATGTTGCCATTGCCGGGATGGTTGGGTTCACCGTTGAACGGGGTGCAGACGGCCAGCATGGGGGCTCCCATGCTTTTGCCAATAAACGCAATTCGCTCCATGTCCATCAGCACCTTGGCGCCCAGATCTGCCAGCAACTCCGTGTAGAACTGCTTGGCCCGGCCCATATCGCTGACTCCGAGTGTGACGTATCCGATCATATTCGACTCCTTGGTTGGTTAGCGCTGGGTATACGAGCGCCAGGGTGTTTTAGAGCTTAACACCTGTTTGACGATCTTTGCCTGCGGCTTTGCTATGGTTGGTTCACGACTGTTCTTTGGGAGTTTGTCATGAAGACTGGATTGGCTGTAATCGCGTTACTGTTTCTGATCGCCGGCTGTACTGGTGTGCCCAAGGGCATTGAACCCGTGACCGGCTTTGACCAGCAGCGCTACCTGGGCACCTGGTATGAAATTGCCCGCCTGGACCATTTCTTCGAGCGCGGCCTGAGCCAGGTGACCGCCGAATACACCTTGAACGAGGACGGTAGCGTCAAAGTTATCAACAGGGGCTATAACGAAGAAAAAGGCGAATGGGAAGAGGCCGAAGGCCGGGCAAAGTTTGTCGGTGACAGTGATGTGGGCCACCTGAAGGTGTCCTTCTTCGGGCCCTTCTATGGCTCCTATGTGGTGTTCGGGCTGGATGACGACTACACCACGGCTTACCTGACCAGCTACAACCGGGATTACCTGTGGCTGATGTCGCGCACTCCGGAGGTGAGTGAGGAGGTGCTGGAGGCGTTCAAGGCCCGGGCCGAGGCGGAGGGGTTTGAGCTTGGGGAGTTGATTGTGGTGGAGCAGTGAGGCGATCAACATAGTAGTTGAACAATGCAGCAACGGTTGCTTTCGGGTTTTCGCTTAGAATGGCCCTTTGTTCGCTGAACCGAACGATGGTTTCTCGGGGACGGATAACTTCCTCAAAGATGCCTTTGTGGAAGCCGTATTCGAGGTTTGAATTAGCCATGACTACAGTATCTTCCTGAAGCAACACCTGGATTCGATGAAGCTCGGCATCCAGATCAGCCATGGCCTTCAGGTAGACCTGTTTATCCAGCTCTTCGAAGAATTGAGTAATTCGTCCGTACTTACGTCGTAGAAGTTTGAACAACAGGGTTTTCTGCTTGGGTATCCACAGCAAAACGCCGACATTGGCGAACTCGCCGGTTTCGACGTATGGCATGAATCGCACAATGGCGAAGTTACAGGCAAACCTAGTCATTTCCAGTTCCTGTGCATAGGCTGTTGGCAAAGCGGTAGTTGTCCTTAAGGTCAGCGAATACCTACTTACTCGTTCCATAATACGTTCGGTAGCAAGTGGGCTGCCAGCCTTCTATAATCACCAGTATGAAAAAGCTAATCCTGAAGTTAAATGACTGCAGCCCGGAGACGCTTCCTATGAAACGGCTAGGGCAGTATCTGGCTCATCTCTCCGACATGCTTGGGGCGGTAGAGCACGTGCATTTTTCTGCGGTTAGCAAGGGCAGCGCCATGCTGAATGTGAATATCGAGGACCTCCACTATCAAAAGGTTCTCACCCACGTGCGGGAAGTGCCAAATGGCATGGGTGCGAAAAAACACCTATCTGCCTACCGAGCACTTCAACAACTCATGGATGAAGATGGCACAGGGGGAGCGATTTTGGACAACATGGAAGCGCCGGTATTGTCGTTTCGAAAGCGGCCAGATGATGAAAAGCCACTGGTGGTTAACAAGTCTGGCTCCGTCCAGGGCCGCCTGTATCTGGTTGGTGGTAAAGACGAAACGGTCCCGGTTCGACTTGAGGGAGCCAGTGGTGAGACTCTCTATTGCGAAGCCAGCACCGAGATGGCTCAGCAGCTCTCCGCTCTGTTGTTCAAACAGGTGAGAGTGAGCGGTCCCGGTATCTGGGAGCGTTCGCCTGAAGGAACGTGGAAGCTCAAAAAGCTAAAAATTGAATCGTACCAGGAGCTGGATACGGCCAAAGTAGGTGATGTGGTTTCCAGGCTTCAGACGATTGGTGGTTTGAGATGGGCGGACATGGAAGACCCGCATGGAGTAGCCAGGGACCTGAGAGGCTGATTTGAGATTATTAGTCGACAACAACATCCTGATCCAGATTCTTGCTCCGAATAAAACGGGCCTGACACATCCAGAAACGAAGGCTGCACTGGAGCGCGTCGATGAACGCGCACAGGCATTTGTCGCTGATGTAGAGAGAAGGAACGCCCTGATTCTCATACCGACCCCCGTTTTATCGGAATTCCTGATTGGCGTGGAAGAATCTAAATATCAGGAGTACCTGGATGTTCTCAACGGCAGTGCCTGCTTTGAAGTTGTGGATTTCGATACCGCCGCGGCGATCGAATGCGCTCAGCTTCCAAACCGGAATGAGTTGGCCCAGATCTCACCCGGGCAGGTTGCCAGCAAGCTTAAATACGACCGCCAGATTGTCGCCATTGCACTCGCTGCCATGGCGGATGAGGTCTGGTCGCACGATGATTCACTTCGCAAGATTGCCAGCTCAAGAGGCTTAACGGTCAAATCGCTGGCGGATATTGAGCCGCCAGCAGTTCAGAGCCAGATGTTTCCACCTGATGATGACAGCTGATTGCCGGCTTGCTCACCTATATTCTGTGTCTCTGACCTTCCCCGGGCGCTTGTAATTGCTGCTAGCGAGACCATTTTCGTGACGTCACGAAAATGGTCGTCAACGGCTACATCTGTCCCCTCACAGGCCGCGATGGCCTTGTAGATGACCAGGTCATTTACGCTTTGGTTTTACGGCGTTTGGGTTTTGCGGCAGCCGCCCGCTTCGCCTTGATCCGCTCCAGCAACGCCTTCGCGCTGTTCTCCCCGCTGATCAGTTCCGGGTTGTCCTTGCGCCATTGCTCGGTGAGTTCGCCCCGGAAGGCCTTGGCCAGGATGGACTGGGTGAGGTTGTTGACGCGGGCCAGGGCGTTGTTGACCTGTTGTTCGATGCGGTCGGCGTGGGCGAAGAGTTGGGCTACCTGCCGGACGATCTCGGTTTGTTCGGAAATTGTTGGAAGCGCCACCTTCATTAATTTCAAATCTTTGCCAGAGATGCCCTTTTGTCCGGACGTTGATTTCACGAGAGAGTAAATATACTGGCGAGCCTCAAAGCTTGCGGCGAATATTTCGAGAAATTCTGGAATTACTTGCGCTTTGTCCACCCGTACACGAATCAGCTTGTCTGGATAGAGAAGAGTGTCGTGGTTGAGTTGCGAAACTCGTGCGCAGACGCCGACAAACTCGATACTGCCGTTATACCGAGTGAACAGTAAATCATCAGGTTGGAGCGAATAACGTTCCTTATCTTTTTCCGACACCTCCAAATGCCGGATATCAATTTGATCCAGTGAAAACGGCCTGACAGAACTGATTCGCAGAATAGGATGGCCCCGCCCATCTTCATTTGGTTTTGGCGACAGCCCGTTGCGCATCTCGTGAATGATTTCTGAAAGTTCGTGGTTTTCGTATGGGAACTGGGAGCTGTTGTGCTCCCGCCACTCCTCCGTCAACCGCCCACTCACCGCCGCAGCCAGCACGGACTGACGGAAGCGTTTGAGGATTTGTGGGATGCGTTCGAGGCGGGCTTTGGTGTTTTCCACCTGGGCCAGCAGGGTGTCGAGTTTGTCGGCGATGACTTTTTGTTCGGCGAGGGGTGGCACTGGAAACGGCATACGCCTCATGTTTGCCTGGGTCAGTTTCAGGCGGGTCCCACCATTCACATATTCCTGATAGTCGAATTGATTGAGGTAATGTAGCAGGAACTGGTTGGTCGTCAGTCCCTCAACGGCTTTCAGTACATGGGCATGATTGTTGACCCAGGTCTTGCCGGACAATTTGTAGGCTTTCGGCTTTCTTGGGTCTAAAAAAGGGACTCCGTCCTCGCCAAGAGCAACTAGCTCTTCATCAAACAAGTACCCGTCTATTTTCCCAACTTCGCCAGTCGCTCCGAAATACGGATAGAGTTCATCTGGAGCCTTGTTCTGAATACGGGCTTGGCGTTCTTTGTTGTTCACTGGAACGCGTTGGGAGTCCAGAATATCAACGCAGACTTCAAGGTTCGCAATTTGCCAATCGCTGGGAACGGCAGAAGTGCTCATGACTTGTCCCCACTGAATACATCCCCCAAAAGCACTTTCGCCCCATTAGCCTCCTCCTCAGCCCCCAACTCCCGCATCAACGCATCCAGCTCTCCCAATGCCTGCACCATTTCCCCCATCGCCTCACCCGCCAACACACTCGGTTCCGGCAGGTTGGCCGCATCCACGCTGTCACTGTCCTTCAGCCAGGCAATATCCAGCGAGTCGCCCTTGTGTTCGGCAATCCACTGGCGGCTGAAGCGGCGCCAGCGGCTGTGGGCCAGGCGTGGGTCGATGCCTTTGTTCTCGTCGCTGTGTTCGGGCAGTTCGATGGCGTCGGAATGGAAGCTGTATTCGCCCTCTTGGCGCTCGCTGTCGCCGTTGGGGTTTTCGCCATAAACAGTCTCAAAGGGCTTCAAGTGTTGATCGCCAAACGGTGTGCGTTTGCCGAAGCTGGGCATGTTGGTTCGCAGGTCGTAGACCCAGACATTCTCGGTGCAGTTCTCTTCCTGGTATTTGTCCGCCGCGCTGCCCTTGGTAAAGAACAGCACGTTGGTTTTCACGCCCTGGGCGTAGAAGATGCCGGTGGGCAGGCGCAGGAGGGTGTGCAGGTTGCACTTGTTCATCAAATCCCGGCGCACGTCGGTGCCCACGCCGGCTTCGAACAGCACGTTGTCCGGCAGTACCACGGCGGCGCGGCCACCGGGTTTGAGGTTGCGGTGGATGTGCTGCAGGAAGGCCAGCTGTTTGTTGCTGGTTTTGTAGGTCAGGTCGTCCCGGGTGATGCTGGCGTCGCCGCCCTTGCTGGTGCCGAAGGGCGGGTTGGCCAGGATCACGTCGGCCTTTTCCAGCCCGGCGCCGGTCTGGCCCAGGGCGTTCCCCAGGTGCACCACGCCCTCGGCGTCCCCTTCCATGCCGTGCAGCAGGCAGTTCATCAGCGCCAGCCGGCGGGTGCCGGGCACCAGTTCGATGCCCACATAGGCCTGGGTGGTCTGGAAGGTTTTGTCCCTGTCGCTCAGTTCGTACAGGTCGTCGGTCTGGCTTTTGATGTATTCGTGGGCGGCAATCAGAAAGCCCGCTGTACCCGCCGCCGGGTCCTGGATGCGTTCGCCGGGCTGAGGTTTCAGGCAGCGCACCATGGTGTTGATCAGGGCGCGGGGGGTGAAATACTGGCCAGCACCGGATTTGGTTTCGTTGGCGTTCTTCTCCAGCAGGCCTTCGTACAGGTCGCCCAGGCCGTCTTTCTGGGCGCTGAACCAGTCGATCTGGTCCAGGGTTTTGATCATCTGTTCCAGGTGGCGCGGCTCCCGCAGGCGGGTCTGGGCATCGGCGTAGATGGCGCTAATCAGCGGGTCATCGTGTACCAGAGTGCCGTCGGCGTCGCGGCCGGTAGACAGGCTGAGCAGGATGCGTTTGTAGTCGTTCAGCAGGTTGATGCCGGATTTACCGTTCAGGTCGCTCCAGCGGCAGCCTTCTGGCAGCGGGTGCTTTTTCAGGGTGCCGGCTTCGGTGTTCTCGTGCACCATTTTGATGAACAGCAGCAACACCAGTTCGGTGACGTAGTCCGAGTAGTTGATGCCGTCGTCCCGCAGAACGTCGCAGAGGTTCCAGAGTTTCTGGACGATGTCGTTGTTGGTCATGGGTGCGTTCAGCCGTTGTTGGTGGTGGGGAAGATGTCTCTCCCCTCACAGATATTAAGAAGTTGCGGGAATGCGTAAATGGAGGGTCTGCGGCCTTGCCCCTCTTGCAGGATAATCAACGGGCCATCCTCTTTTACCAGTTGGCGTAGCAAACCGTGCAGTGTTTGCCGGTGGATACCTGTCCATTTAGCAAAATCACTGGTACTGAAAATGGGGCGGTCAAAAATCCCGTCCAGAAGTAGCGGTGTATGCTGGGAATGTGTTGTTTCTCGGATCCAGGTCTTTGTGTCTTCATAGAGGGCCATGATTTGCCGAACCCGACGGAGGTTAACCTCTGCCTGCTGGACGATCGCACCCAGGAAGAACTTGATCCACCCGGTCCAGTCTCCGTGTTGAGAAATAGCCGACAGTCGCTGGTAGTATTCTTCTCTGTGAGATTCCAGGTAGTCAGAGAGGTAGAACATCGGGCTTGAGAGCCGTTTTTTCGAATACAGGAAAAGCGGAATCAGGAGTCTGCCAATACGACCATTGCCGTCCTTGAATGGATGCAGTAATTCGAACTGGGCATGGACGATAGCCGTCTGTGCCAGCACGTCAAAATCATCCACTTGCAGGTAGTGTTCCCAATGCTCCAGATAATTTGGTAGCTGCAACGGGTTGGGCGGCACAAAGGTCGCCTGCTCAATGGTGCAGCCGGCACGTCCAATCCAGTTTTGTTCTTTTCGGAACTGGCCAGGGGATTTATGTTGCCCACGAACACTGTCCAGCAGGATGCCATGCAGTTGCAGCAACAGGCTTAGTGTTATCGGCCGGCCGTCTTTCAGGTGATCCTGAGACAGACGTAACGCTTTGCGATAATTGAGTATTTCGTTGATGTCTTCGTTCTTCTGGTCATCAAACTTCTGGCCGGCTTCTCGTTCCAGAACTTCTTCAACGGTTGCCTGAGTACCCTCTATTTTGGAGGAAAGCACCGCCTCCTGTTGGGTCAGGGGGGAGAGCATGACTCCTGGATTTACAATGCCTTGCAGGAGCCCACTGTACTCAGCCAACTTCGAATTGGCTTCCCCGACCAATGTGATGAGCTGGACGTAGTCCAGGTCTTTGAGTGGCAGGGTGTCAGGGACGTAGGGTTGCACGTGAAAAATATCCTTTTGTATGAAATTGATCGTCATCCAATACACAAATCTATTTGTGTCGAATCTACCATACAAGAAACCCTTTGTGTATTAAGAGCAGGAAAATGCCATACGCAAGCTTGTTACTGTATCAGCGACCGTACACAAAAACTCTTGTGTACGTTGTGTTAAAAAATATCGGATACAAAACAGGTCAATGTCGATGCCGTAAACATGCTTGAATCATGCACTCCGCTCCGGCCACATCGCCTCATTCAACTCCTCCAGCACCGTATCCAGCTGCGCCCCCAGGACCTTGTCCATCTGCTTGGCTCCGCCATCATCGGCAAAGCGGTGGTTCACAAACTCCCGGTCGATGATGACTTCGTGCACCAGCTGCTTGGCCAGGCGCTCCAGCCATTTGCGCTGGTTTGGGGTCCAGCTGTGCTGGGTGTAGATTCGGTCCATGGCTTCCGCTACCCGCTGTTCGAACGGAATCAGCGGCTCGCCCAGGGCGGCGCGGCGGATGTAGCCGATGATGCTGGCGGCGATGTCTTTGTTGGTCTGGTTGCGCACGGCGCTTTGCAGGCGGGCTTCGGAGTAGCCGTGGTTGTCCAGCAGCAGTTTTACTTCCCGTAGCTGTTCCCGGCTGAGGTCACGGGGTTTGTTGACGACGACGGCCAGCGCGGCGGACTGGTTGAGCTGTTGTTTGATGAATTCGTTGAAGCTGCCCAGGTAGTCTTCCGGCTTGTCGTGTGCACCGTAGCTCTGGATACGTTCACGGATTTCGTCTTCGTGGTCGGAAATCAGCGGCATGTATTCGCTGCCCACCAGGGATTTCACTTCGGCCAGCTGGTTCAGCAGGCCGCTGTGTTGTTTGATGAACTCCGAGGCCTGCCGTGGGCCGAGTTTATGCAGGTGGGTATGCAGAGATTTGGGTTCCACACCCCAGCTCTGGTGCAGTTCGTCCAATTTCTGTTTCAGTTCCGGGCGGCTTTCGGCTTTTTTGTCGGCCTTGCGCAGCACTCGCATAAGTTTCTGGCTGAGCTGGCTGAGCACCACGTCGGCTTGGTTTTCGTCGGGAGCGTCGCCGGGGCTGTTGAGGGCCTTTTCCAGCTGCTCGTCGTCGGTGAGTTCGCTTACCAGTTGTTCCAGGGTGATGTTGGGGTCTTTCACCAGGGGTTTCATGGTGTTCACATCTTGCAGCGCGGCATAGATGTCTACCGGGTCGTAGATGCGGAATACGGTCTTACCGATCTCGTCGCAGCGGCGGGTGGCGCGGCCGATCATCTGTTCGTACAGGATGCGTGAGCGCACCCGGCGCATGAACACCAGGTTGCAGATGCGCGGCACGTCGATGCCAGTGGTGAGCAGGTCTACGGTGATGGCGATGTTGGGGTAGCGCTCGTTCTTGTAGCGGCGAATGAGCTGGTCCACCTTGTCGCTCTGGCCGGTGATTTTGGCCACTGCGGCTTCGTTGTACTGGCCGTTGTACAAGTCCTTGAAGGCCTTATCGAGCTGGCTTTTCACCATATCTGCGTGCAGGTCGGTGGCGCAGAAGATCATGGTTTTCTCGTCGCCGAACGGGTCCAGTTCCTGCACCAGTTGTTCGCAGATGACCCGGTTGAAGTTCTCGTTGATCACCCGGCGGTTGAAGGTGTCCACTTCGAAGGTCAGTTCGTCTTCCAGCTCGGTGGTGTCTACTTCGCCGGTCTGGGTGTTGATGACTTCGACGGGCTTACCCTTCTCGAAGGTAATGCCGTTCTGGCTGAGCAGGGTTTCGTAACGGATAGGCGGTTCGTGGTCGATCAGCCAGTCGTCGGCCACGGCTTCCCGGTAGGAGTAGGTGTACACCGGTTTGCCGAAGATTTCGCTGGTGTGCTTGGCGGGGGTGGCGGTGAGGCCGATTTTTACGGCGTCGAAGTAGTCCAGAACCCGGCGGTAGCTGGATAGGTACTGGCCGGTGTCCCGCAGGGCCAGTTCGCCCTCGGTCATTTCCTGGTCCAGGGTGTAGCCCCTGTGGGCTTCGTCGATGATGATGCAGTCAAATTGGTCGATGGGCGGCGGGTTGTCGCTCATAAAGATGCGTTTGACCATGGCTTGGACTGTGGCCACCTGAATACGGGTTTCCGCTTCGGCGGCCATATCGCCCAGTTCGGCCACGTTGTAGATCTTGCTGAGGGTGTGGTTCTGTTCCAGTGGCGCTTCGTTGAAGGCGTCGATGGCTTGCTGGCCCAGTGCGGTGCGGTCTACCAGAAACAGGATGCGGTGAAAGCGTTCGGCTTTCAGGAACCGGTACATCAGCCCGATGATGGTGCGGGTTTTACCGGTGCCGGTGGCCATGGCCAGCAGTGCGGTACGCACACCTCGGGCCAGAGCGTGTTCAGTGGCGACAATGGCGTTCTGTTGATAATCCCGTAGTTTCAGGTAGCCGAAGGGCTCGTCTTTTAACAGTTCCTCGGCGTTTTCTTTGTCCCGTTCCAGCAAATCCAGCAGGCCGCCCGGCGTGTGGAACTGCGGCAGTGCCCGGCGCAGGTTGCTGGGCTCGCGCACATCCCGGAACCAGGTGCCGGACTGCTCCGCCAGTTGCGGTACATAGGGCCGACCGTTGCAGGAATACACGAAGGGCACGTGGTAATGGCCGCTTTCGTCTGCGGGCCATGTGATGGTGCGGCCCATCAACTCCCAGGCGCCGACTAACGGAGATTCCACTTTGAAGCCCTTGCTGTAGCGCTCGGCCTGGCGAATTTTACCGGCCACGTTGGTGTTTTCTTTCTTGGCTTCCACCACGGCGATAGGCGTAAGCCCGACAAACAGCACGTAATCGGCCCGACCCTTCTCGCCGTTGTGGTTGGTGGGCCACTCGGCAATGGCGCGGTAGTGGCCTTTCTCCGGGCGGGCGCCTTTTTGGAAGGTGATGTCCTGGCTGTCTGCTTCCCAGCCGGCGTCTTGCAATTGCTGGTCGATGAGAATGCGGGTGAGTTCTTCGTTAAGTACCAGGGTATCGGTGGCGGCTTTGGTTTTCTTGGCCACCTGTTGGCGTTGCTGGTTAACGGTTTGCTCGCCCTGCTCTGTGAGCTGTTGCTGCAGGGCTCTGATCTTCTGCTCGTAGGCCTGTTGCTGCTGGCTCAGGGCCTGTTCGTGCTGGCGGGCCTGCTCGGCCAGGGCGCGGGATTCTTCATCCATGGCCACGGCCAGCGCTTCGTATTCGGCTTTTTCTTGCTCGATCAGCTGGCTGAGCTGCTGGCTGCTGTCCAGTGCCATGTTGGCGTGTTGCAGGTCGTGCCGGAGCTTTTCGATGTCACTCTGGAGCTGGCGTAACTGGGCGCTGGGGTCGGCAGGCGGTATAAAGGGGCCGGGTTTGAAGCTGGCACCGGCCTTGCCGAAGGAGCGGTGAAACCAGATGGCCAGCGCGCGCGCTACTTTCAGGCCATCCATGGCTTCTTTGTGCTGGGTACGGAACTGGTGGGTGGCTTTGTTGCCTTCAATGCGCAGGATATGGAACAGCTCATTGATCTGCGGTTCCAGGCGCAATTCCCGATTCAGGCGGTACAGAAGCTCGGATTGGCTGGTTTGTTCGTCAAACTCGATACCGGAGAGCGCGGCCAGATGCTGGGCCAGGGCTTCGCCGAGCTGGCGGAGTTTGATCAGGGTGGTGTTGGGGTCACTGGCGAAGGCACGTTCGGCGGATTCGGCCAGTTCCACGAACAAGGAATCGTGCTCTGACAAAAACGAAAAGTTGCCGGACTTGAATTCCGTTGCCTTGTTCAATGTATCCCTCCGCGACAGTCTTACTGCCGAACATTAGCAGACTTGTGGAAGAGACCGAAATTCAGGGGACGAAAAGTGAACTTTGGCCATCAGGAATCCGCCACGGCATCCCGCACGCCTCGCTGCTCCTGCAAACGCTCTGTATTGCGTTTTTCCGCGTAAAGGGAGACAAGCTGTTTCAACGCGTCCATCCGAAGGGGCTTGGTACAGTAATCATCCATGCCGGCTTCAAGGCACTTGATACGGAAGCTTTCACTAGCGTTGGCAGTAACCGCGATGATGGGCGTATCCAGGTTACTTGCGGCTTTCAATCGAATCTCACGTGTTGCTGCAATACCGTCCATCAACGGCATCTGGCAATCCATGATGATCATGTCCCAGGGTTCATTGATGGCCGCTTGGATGGCTTCCAGACCGTTCTGGACCCCCTCTGAAATCACCCCTATTTTTTCGAGCTGTTTGCGAAGAATCATCCGGTTACCGGCGTCGTCTTCCACCACAAGAACCCTGGGTACCTGGACCACGTCCCCAAGATTGAGATGGTCTGGGTCGTAGTGCTCTGACTGGTGAACATCGCCGTAGGGCACTGTGACTTCCAGCGTTGTGCCGTGATCCGATGTCTCAAGAACTATCATCTGGCCGCCAAGGGCATTTGCCAGCGAACTGGCAAGCGGTAACCCCAGCCCCACACCGCCATAACGTCGGGTAAGACCTGCCTCACCCTGTTTGAACGCCTGGAACACTTTTTCTCTCTGGGAATCCGGAATGCCCGGCCCCGTGTCTGATACCAGAATACGCAGAACGGAATCGTCTGCGAGTCGGCTGGCCCGGACCAGTACCTCGCCTCCGGCAGGTGTGAACTTAACTGCATTATCGATGAGCTGGTAGAGCACCTTCTCGAGCATTAGCCCATCCATGAAGATCTTGCCGGGCACGGAGTCATCCATCCCGAAGGCGAGGGAAATCGGTTTCGCTCTCGTGGCTTCCCGGAACTCGTATTCGAGGAGGTCAAACAGGGATTGGGGCTCGAATACCTGAGGTGAGCTGAGCAGGTTCTCTTCCTGGGCATCAACGAAGTCCAGAATGCCGCCCACCTGCCGCGTCATTCGCAGATTGGCGTGCTCGATGAGATGGAACGCATCGTTCTGCTCCCGATTCAGTGGTGCCTCCCTGAGAAGATCCAGCTGGCCCTGGATGGTATGCAGGGGCGTGCGCAGTTCATGGCTGACCGCATTCAGGAAGTCATCCTTGATGCGGTTGCTGCGCTCAAGAGCCTTACGAGCCTTTTCGCTGACTTCGATCTGCTGGGCCTGAAGGGTGTCCCGTTCGTCGCGGAGGATCTTTATGCGGGATGCGAGGGCTAGGGAGAAGAGTGCCATTTCCCATGCTAATGCAACGGGTACGAAGTAGGACACCCAATTGGTCGGTTCGATAATAGACGCGTATTCGACGCCTGTCAGGATGACCGCAACAAGATAGGGGACCCAACCGACGATAAAGTATCGGGCGGGATGATATCCGCTTTTTGCTAGCCCGGATTTCTCATAGG
>NZ_AXCB01000001.1:0-117636 GCF_000475375.1 Marinobacter sp. EVN1 | reverse complement strand
TGGCTCTGGCTCTGGCTCTGGGACAAGCTCTGTTTCAGGCGGGGCCTGTGTCAATTCCTCAGCCGCATTGTTCTCGCCCGGAACGACAGGCTCATCCTGGCGCGCAGGTGCAATCAAAGGCGCTATTTCCGGCTCAGGCTCCTCAGTACCCGGACCAATGGTAATGCTCTTACGGACTGGCTCAGGCTCAACCTCGGCGTCAGCCTGTCGCTGAACCGTGCTCTCGTATTGCTGGGAAACAAACCACCAGGATGCCGCCAGCAATAGCAGCCCCAGCGCAGGCCACCGCAAATGCGCAACCGTAAAACCAGCTTTCGAGGAGGACGTTGCCGACGACGGAACCATGTCCAGCCAAACACCCGGCGCAACACGCTTGAGTCGACCAAAGCTACCCTGACTCAACACCTCAAGCTTTTTCAACCGAGAGGCCGACAGCAGCTCAGACTGAGAACCACCCGCCCTGTGAACCCTGGGCTCGAGATAAGCCTTGATGTCTTCGCGGCTTAACGGAGGCAGGTTCAGGTGATGCGCATAGGCGGAATCCGGACGATCTTCCAACTGGCTCCAGACCTGCTCGGTGCCGGCCATAATCGGAACGGCAGAAACAGACCGTTCTGATGCCACAAAGCCTGCTACCAGAAGATTCAGAACATCCGACTCAACCCGGTCTGCATCGTCAATCAGCAGCACTTGCCGGTGACCTCGGCGGAGGCCGGATTCGGACCAGCGAAAATAACGATAAACCGCCTCTCTGGGCTCAGAGTCTACCGGTATCCCGGATTTCGCCAGCTGTTTCAGGTAACGCGCGAGGGCCTGGCGGCTGGTAAGCGCCGATGCGGGAATTCGATGAAAATCAAGCCTTGAGGACTCGCTGCGCACCAACTCTGCCAACACCCGGGTCTTACCGGCCCCCGGCGCACCGGTCAGCACCAGCACCATATCCCCGAACCCACAAAGATGGCGCAACGTCTCCAAAGCATGCTGACGCATGGCATCCGGGAAAAACGGCGTTTCCATCTCGAGAGGATTGTCTCGAAGACCGTATCGCTGCTGGAGCCGGGGGAAAAGCCCCCCTCCGTCGGTACTGTTCAAGGATTCTTGAGTCACACGCCGTCCCTGTTTCTGAAACTCAGAGCCCATCAGCCTGCCTGCGGCAGGAATGCCCTCAAGGTATCACGGATGTTGTCAGCGGAGGCATTCTCGGCGATAAAGGCGTCACCTATTGCTTTCAGGAGAACCAACCGTAGCCGACCATCCACATTCTTCTTGTCCACGGACATCAGATTCATGAAGTCCTCTGATGTCATGCCGCTCGGCGCCCACTCAGGCAAACGAGCGCGCCGAATCAGAGCAACCGCCCGGGCCCGATCATCCGCCGAGATCAGCCCCTCTCTCACTGAGAGATCGGCTGCCATCATCATACCCGTGCCCACGGCTTCACCGTGCAACCAGTTGCCGTAGCCAGCAAAGGTTTCAATGGCATGACCAAAGGTATGACCAAGATTGAGAATTGCACGCAACCCGCCCTCTCGCTCGTCAAGCGCAACAACTTCCGCCTTACAGACACAGGAACGATAGATGGCCCCACCTAATGCCTCAGCATCAAGGCGTAACAGGCTTTCCATCGAATCCTCAAGCCAGGCCAGGAAAGACTCATCCCGAATCAGACCATATTTGATCACCTCTGCGAGACCAGCAGACACCTCCCTCGCCGGCAGTGTTTGCAAGCTGTCGGTATCGATCAGCACTGCCTGGGGCTGATGGAAAGCACCGATCATGTTCTTGCCAAGCGGGTGATTTATCCCGGTTTTCCCCCCAACAGAAGAGTCCACTTGAGAGAGCAGCGTGGTTGGAACCTGAATGAAGGGAACGCCGCGCTGGTAACAGGCCGCCGCGAAACCCGCCATATCGCCCACAACACCGCCGCCCAGGGCAACGAGTGTCGTTTTGCGGGTATGTCGTTTTTCCAGAAGCGCGTCGAAAATGAGGTTGAGCGTCTGCCAATCCTTGAACTGTTCTCCATCGGGCAAGGTCACTACGTCAATGACCTTGCCGGGAAAACAGCCTTTAACCTTGTCAAGATACAGGGGGCCAACGGTGTCGTTAGTTACGATCATGACCTGCTGGCCCGCCACCCAGGGTGTCAGGTCAAACGAGCCCAGCAACCCCTGCCCGATAATGATCGGATAGCTGCGCTCCCCGAGCTCAACCTTCAGCTCTCGAAGTACCTTGTGCATTATGCCTGCCCTCTTTCCGCCGCTGTCTTCTGTGGCGGGGCGTTTTAGGATTGATTCGGTTCACCAGTTGCCGAACCACAAGACGGGGGCTTTTACGATCGGTAAACATAACGATATCCGCCAACTCGGTATAGAGCGGGTCCCGAATCGCAAACAGCCTGCGCAACACGCCTTCCGGATCGTCGTTCTGCAACAACGGTCGGTTCCTGTCCTTACGTGTGCGCTCAACCTGTTGGTCTATAGACGTTTTGAGGTAAACCACCACAGCGTTCTTTTTCAGCAATCCGTGATTTTCAGCACGCATGACGGCACCACCCCCTGTCGCCAGCACCGTGCCCACCTCATTGGACAACTCGTCAAGCATTGAGGTTTCACGCTGACGAAAACCGTCCTCACCTTCAACATCGAAGATCCAGGGAATATTGGCACCACATCGCTCTTCGATAATCCGGTCCGAGTCCAGGAATCGATAGCCGAGCTCCTTGGCCAGCAACCGGCCAATAGTGCTTTTTCCAGCCCCCATGGGCCCAACCAGAACAACACGTTTGGGCAAAGACATAATTTCCGCTCAACAGGTTTCAGGCGGGTGAGAATAGCACAAGGACCGGCAATCCATAAGCGGCTCGGTATCGGGCAACAGGCCCGGAACAAAAAAACCGCCGGAGTTACCCGGCGGTTTTTTTTACTTACACCAATCTTACTGCAAGATATCGTTCTTGATGATCTTCGGCGTAATAAAGATCAACAGCTCGCTGCGCTCATCAACATGCTCGGTGCGTTTGAACAGGCGCCCGAGATAGGGGATGTCACCCAGGAACGGAGTTTTTGTGGTCTGAGTGGCAACTTCAGACTGGAAAATACCACCCAGTACAACCGTCTCGCCGTTAGCAACCAATACTTGTGTTGTCACTTCATTAGTATTGATCGAAGGGATACCTGCGGTTACTTCGCCCCGGGAATCCTGGTTGACCACGAGATCCATAATGATTTTGTCATCGGGCGTAATCTGCGGGGTCACCTCAAGAGAAAGCACCGCTTCCTTGAACGATACAGAAGTCGCACCACTGGAAGACGCTTCCTGATAAGGGATCTCTTCACCAGATTTGATCGACGCGCTCTGGCGATCTGCAGTCACCACTCTGGGCTGGGACACCACTTCCGCACGACCATCACTTTCAAGCGCTGACAACTCGAGATCGACGAGGAAATCATCGCTACCCCAACCAATCGCAAAAGATGAGGCTCCCTCGCCACTCACACCGAGATCTACACCCAATGCTCCCGGGAAGGAAATGGTGTTGCTTCCACCGCTTGCCGCATCCCGAGCCTCTTGCAGAGTACCGAGAGACCCGCCAACCGTGACAACATCATCACCGTCTACGTTATACGCCGCGCCACCCCAACGAACGCCAAGATCTTCAGCCACGTTGGTTTGAGCCCTGACGATTCTCGCTTCAATAGAAACCTGACGGACAGGAACGTCCCATGTCGATACCAGTCGACGGATTTCATCGAGCTTCTCAGCAGTTTCCCGGACACTGATTGTGTTGGTACGGGCATCAGATGAAACAAAGCCTCTGGAAGAAATGAGCTCTTCGTCCGCCTGGATCAGCTCAACAATGTCAGCCGCCTTGGCGTAATTCACCTGAATAATATCCAACCGAACCGGAGCCAACTCCGCAATTTGCTTGTTGGTCTCGAGCTCAAGCTTTTCCCTGGCCGCAATTTCTTCGGCAGGCGCGACCAACAGAACGTTGCCGATCTGACGCTTATCCAGGCCTTTGGTCTTCAAGATCAGATCCAGCGCCTGATCCCATGGCACGTTCTGCAGTCGCAGAGTGATGCTTCCACCCACTGTGTCACTGGCGACCAGGTTAAGCCCGGTAAAATCAGCAATCAGCTGAAGCACCGAACGCACTTCAATGTCCTGGAAATTCAGGGAAAGCTTGTCACCGGTGTATGGGAATTTCTCCTCACGGCGTGCCTCGGCCTCTTCACGCGAGAGCTCTTCAATGCTTACGGTAAACTCACGACCTGACTGATAGGCAATATAGTCATATTCACCCTGTGGTCTGATCTCGACTACCGCACTGCCATCTTCCACAAAAGTATCGATGCGAGTAACCGGTGTCGCAAAATCGGTGACATCCAGCCGACGTCTCAGATCGGCAGGAACCTGAAGGTCAGGCATGGTCAAACGGATACGGCCGCCCAGCTCGTTCAGATTAACGGTCGCCGTGCTGCTACCCAGATCGACGATCACCCGACCTTCGCCCTCTTTACCACGACGGAAATCAACACCGGCCAACGCATTCGACGATGCAGGAGAAGCCGTTGTCGTAAGCTGTGCCGGCTGAGAAGAGGTGGAGGCGACGGCGTCAGACTCACCACCAATGGTCATTACCAGAGAGTTGCTGGTACGCACGGTATCGTGAGGCACCAATTCAACCAGGTTAAAGATCAGCCGGGTGCGATCCTTGGTTTCGACCACGGTAACGCTCTGAGCATTACCGGTACCCAGCGGGATACTGCGCTGGTTCAAGGCGCTGGTGGTGTCTTTAAGATCCACCGCAATCCGGGCAGGCCGCTCTATGGTGTAGCCCGAAGGCTCCGGCGGCGTGCCATCAAACTGCATGGTGACTTCCAGCCGCTCCCCTGGCAGCGACGAAAAAGACAAGTCCTGCAGCGTGACCGCGCTGGCCAGGCCGCTCCATAACCCGATGGCAATCACGCCTACGCAGACATTGAGTTTTTTGAACATCGCTAGCCTCGACCCTAAACCTGTTTGTTCGTGCATGTTTCTTGAATTCATACCGTTACCGCTCCTCAGCCTTCATCCAAAGACAGGGAGCGCGGGCGTTCTACCCATCCACCCCGGCCATTCGGAACGATTTCAATTAGCTCAATGCGGGTTTCACTGACACCCACAATACGGCCATAGTTCTGCCCCATATAATTGCCGGTGCGAACACGGTGAATGCCACCCATATCATCTCGCACCAACGCGAACAGATTGCCCTCAACCCCTTGAAGCGTGCCCACCATGGTCAACGACTTCAGATCAAAGTTCTCAAGCACCTCGCGCGGCCGATCCAGATCCGGCTCTACGTCACTGACCGGTTGCTCATCAACCATCGTAAGTTGGACATCCACCGGCGGCTCAAAAGGTGCGCGACGGTCAGCCGCCGAGTAACTGAAAGCCTCATAGGCTTTAAACTCCGGCAAAGGCTCCACGTGCCCACGAGGCTTGGCCCGGGTATCTGCCATGAACTTGTCGAGATCCGAAAAACCGTTTCCCTGGGAACAAGCCGTCAGCAAAGACGCCAGACACACACCCAGCCAGGCCTTTCCCGCATGCTTTCCTGTCATGCTCATTCTCCAGCCCGGTAGCGGTAAGTACGTGCAACCACCTGCATATCAAGCTGGTCTCCGTCTCCGCCAATTGGTTTGATGGTTAAATCGTGCAGCGTCACGATACGCGGCAGGCTCGCCACGCTGCTCACGAAGGAAGCCAGCTCATGATACGAACCTGACACCCGAATATTAATGGGAAGCTCCGAATAGAAGTCTCGCTGCTGCTCCGGCTGAAGCTTGACTTCCTGCAACGCCAAACCACTCCCTAACGCCGTATTGGTAATATCTTCCAACAGGCCGGGCACCTCGGTTTCACTGGGCAACTGACGCACCAGGGCTCCAAAGGTTTCTTCCATTTCTTCCATCTGGGCCTTGAACACATCCAGGTTCGCCACCTGATAGGCCTTCTGCTCGTAGCGCTGCTTGAGCTCCTGCTCTTTTCGTTCCACCTGATCGAGCTGAGCATACTGATCTTTGACAAAGAACCAGTAACCGCCACCCAGTATCAGGCCGAAGACAATTAGCACCACAATGGCCTTGACCGGAGCCGGCCAGATGCCGGCATTGTTGATATCCAGATCATTGATATCGAATTCATTAAGACTTTTCAGAGAGTCCGCGAGGCTCATCAGTTATCCTCCCCTTCGGGCTCAGGCGTCCGTTGCCGGACGGAGAGATTGAACTGGCTGTATCCGGACCGGGCGCTGTCTGCTGCAGCCACATTGGTCAGATTGGGATTAGCAAACCATTCAGAATCCTCGAACTGACGCATCAGGTTCGAAATTCGGCTGTTTGACTCGGCCATACCCACGATATCGAGTCGCTCACCGGCTTTCTTGAGATCGGTGTAGTAAAGCCCATCCGGGAGAGTCCTCACCAATTCATCGAACACCCGCACAATCACCGGCCGCTTACCCTGAAGATCCTGAATCACCTGCATGCGTGCCAGCAATTCATCGCGCTGACGCTTGAGGTTTTCAATCTCCTTGATCTGCTTGTCCAGCTCTTTGGTTGCAGTCTCAATATAGGCATTACGGGATTGCTGATAGGCAATCCGGCTGTCCATATCCGACTTCCAGAGGAAAGCCAGGCCACCCGCGATAATCACGGCGCCCAGTATCATCACAACAAACTGTTTCTGCTTCTCGGCGCGAAGCTCTTCCCGCCAGGGTCTGAGGTTAATCTTTGCCATCAGTCGAAACTCCTCATTGCCAGACCGCAGGCAATCATCAACGAGGGGGCATCATTGCTTAGCGCAGAGGCGTTAACCCGGGAGCCCACCGCCATATTGGCAAACGGATTGGCCACCAGGGTTGGCGTTCCAGTTTTCTCTTCCACCATTTCCGTGAGCCCCTGAATCGACGCTGTTCCTCCGGCAAGCACCACGTAATCCACCGCGTTGTACTGACTCGCGCCGAAGAAAAACTGCAGCGCCCGCGCCACTTGCTGAACAACCGCTTCCCGGAACGGGGTCAGGACTTCCTCGTTGTAGTCGTCTGGCAAACCACCCTGCTTCTTGGCCAGACCAGCTTCTTCGAGCGACAACCCGTAACGACGCTGAATTTCTTCAGTCAGCTGTTTTCCGCCAAAGATCTGCTCGCGGGTATAGACCGTCTTACCCTCTGCCAGCACACTCAGGGTTGTCATGGTTGCACCGATATCAACGATGGCAACCACCAACTCTTCTCCCTGGGAGTCAAGCTGAGGCTCAATAAGGCTGTAGGCTCGCTCCAGGGCGTAGGCTTCCACATCGACTATCTTGGTTGTCAGTCCTGCAATTTCCAGGGCATCTTCTCGGATATCGACGTTTTCCTTACGGCAGGCCGCCAGCAGTACATCCACCTGATCCGGGTTGGATTCGGACGGACCCTGGACTTCGAAATCGATCGCCACTTCATCGAGGGGGTAAGGAATGTACTGATCGGCTTCCAGCGCAATCTGGTCTTCCATCTCAAACTCGTTGAGACCACCATCCATCTGGATAACCTTGGTGATCACCGCCGAGCCGGAAACAGCAACGGCTACCTGTTTCACACTGGTACGTGATTTGGACGCGACACGCTTGAGCACTTCCCCAACCGCTTCAACGTCTGTGATGTTTTTTTCAACAACTGCATTGGCCGGCAACGGCTCTACCGCATAGCTCTCGACCTTGTATCGATCGCCATGTTTTGACAGCTCTAGCAGCTTGACCGAACTGGAGCTTATATCCACTCCAAGGACGGCACTGGATTTTTTTCCTGGTAATCCGAACACGCGCTCACCCTATACCTGGTTAAATGCACCCGGCGTTGGAACCCCTGAACCACTCCCTGTTAAGGCGATCATTTCAGAGGCGTTCTATGTGTTTTTTATGTAAGAGAATTTCTTATTTATTCCGTCTACAATGCAATCTCTCGAATTTCGGGAGACATTGCAGACGGCGAGGCGACCGAACCTTCCTAAAGCAATTTCTCAAATAATAGACCTATATCCAACAGTTGTCAGAAAAAAATGTCTCATTTGTTGCGTACATCTCGCGTTTTTGCCTGGTTCTTTCTTACCGGCCTGAGTGTCGCCATTATTATTTCCTCAAGCCTGTATCTTTATCTTCGGCCCAATCTGCCACCGGTCGAGCAATTGCTGGATGTCCGGCTGCAGACGCCTTTACGGGTGTATAGCAAAGACAACAGATTAATAGCAGAATTCGGTGAAAAGAGAAGGGCACCGATCACAATAGAACAGATCCCTACAATTCAGTTACAAGCCTTCCTGGCGGCGGAAGACGCGCGTTTTTACGAGCATTTCGGAGTCGACATTAAAGGCCTGACGCGGGCTGCAGTGGAACTGATCACCACCGGAGAAATCCAGTCTGGCGGCAGCACCATCACCATGCAGGTTGCAAAAAATTACTTTTTGTCACGCGACCGAACCTTCATCCGAAAGTTCAACGAGATACTGCTGGCTCTTCAGATTGAACGTGAACTGGATAAAAACAGGATTCTTGAGCTCTATCTGAACAAGATCTACCTCGGCAACCGGGCCTATGGAATCGCCGCTGCCGCCCAGGTTTACTACGACAAACCGGTGACAGAACTGTCACTGGCCCAGATGGCAATGTTGGCCGGCCTCCCCAAAGCGCCCTCTGCCTACAACCCCCTGGCAAATCCCGAGCGAGCCCTGATTCGCCGCAACTGGATACTCGGCAGAATGAAAGACCTTGGCTACATCACCGAAGACGCCTGGTCTCTGGCCACCAAAGCACCCCTGACCGCCAGCTATAACACCCGGGATGCCGAAGTGGACGCCGACTACGTGGCCGAAATGGCCCGGGCAGAAATGGTTCGCCGCTACGGGGAGAATGCCTACACCGACGGTTACAGCGTGACCCTGACGGTCGACAGCACCAAGCAACAAACTGCCACCGAGGCATTGAGAGCAGGCCTCGAAGCCTATGACCGCCGGCACGGATTCCGGGGCCCCATCGGACAGTTTGATATTGAAGGGCTGACACCGGCCGAACTCTCAAACCAGATGCAGAACTACCCGCGAGTTGAAGCACTGGTACCAGCCGTTGTGACATCCATAGATGACGAAAAAGATGAAGTGAGAGTGCACGCACGGCGCCTGGGCCCGGGCGTTATGCCATTTGACACCATGACCTGGGCACGCCGATTCCGCACCGAGAGCATTACCGGGCCCGAACCACAGAATCCTTCCGAGGTGGTCAGCCCCGGAGACGTCATCTATGTAAAAGTTGACCAACTGCCACAGATTAAAGACTCTGAGGCAGAACCTGGCAGCGAGAACGCATCCACGCAGGCTGTCACCGAACTGCAGGTTTCCCTGGCGCAGGCACCCAGAATCGAGGGCGCACTTATCTCTCTCGAGGCCAAAACCGGCGCCATTGAAGCTTTGGCGGGAGGCTACAGCTTTAACCAGAGCAAGTACAATCGCGCCACCCAGGCCAGCCGCCAACCAGGCTCAACGTTCAAGCCATTCCTGTACCTTTCCGCTCTGGAAAACGGTCGAACACCGGCGACCATCTACAACGACGCCCCGATTGTATTCGAAGACTCCGAACTTGAAACCGCATGGCGACCACAGAACTCATCAGGCCAGTTCTACGGACCAACCACATTGCGTGAAGGCCTTTACCGATCCCGTAACCTGGTTTCCATCCGCCTGCTGAGAGACCTTGGCATAAACACCACCCTCAGCTATCTGGAGCAACTCAAACTCCCGACTGAAAATATGCCCTCTAACCTCTCACTCTCTCTGGGCAGCGGTCTGCTGACACCCATGGAGCTGGCAAGAGGCTTTGCGGTGATAGCCAATGGCGGTTACGACGTACAGCCTTACCTGATTGAGCGAATCGAGGAATGGGACGGCACCGTGGTCTATGAAGCCCCGGACACCCTATTGTGCGATGAGGATTGCGAAGCTTCATCCGCACCGACAGTCGATACCCAACAGGAAAATCCGGAGCAACCGCCCGAGATTGAGGGAATGGCATTACCCGCCTCAGAAGCCGAGGAAAACGCCAACGAACCACGGATCATGCAACGCCTGGCCGACGAACGATCAATCTACATCATGCACTCCATGATGCAGGACGTGGTTCGCCGGGGAACGGGACGTCGCGCCCTGGCCCTGAATCGCAGCGACATTGCCGGCAAGACGGGCACCACCAACGAGCAGAAAGACACCTGGTTCGCGGGCTTCAACCACGATATCGCAACTACCGTCTGGGTCGGATTTGACCAACCCTCGCCCCTGGGTCGCGGCGAGTATGGCGCCAGTACCGCACTGCCGATATGGGTCGACTATATGAAAGTAGCACTGGCAGACCAGCCAGCAGCCACCATGCCCAGGCCCAATGGCATCGTGAATATCCGGATCAACCCGGAAACCGGAGAAAGAGCCCGGCCCGGCGAAGAAGCCGTGTTCGAAATATTCAAGGAAGAAGACGCACCCTCGCCTCTGCCAGCGGAGAGTATCGGAGGGAACGGCGACAACGGTAACGGGGACGACCTGTCACGGCAGATCTTCTGATCTGTCGCAGCACCACCCCAAGCAGGACGCACAAAAAAACCGGCGGGATCTCCGCCGGTTTTTTTTTGAAGCCAGACTACATCCCGATCAGATGATGTCGTCCATAGACTTCAGCGGGTAATGCGCAGGGTACGGATTGCGCGCAACACCGGAATCTACCGCAGCACGGGCCACGGCGGCCGGCACCACTTCCAGCAGACGAACATCCATCGGCTTTGGAATGATGTATTCCTTACCGAATTCGAACGAATCAACACCGTAGGCTTCACAGATTTCCTGCGGCACCGGCTCTTTGGCCAGTTCACGGATTGCGTTAACCGCGGCAACCTTCATTTCCTCGTTGATAGCGGTTGCACGTACATCCAGTGCACCACGGAAAATGAACGGGAAGCCAAGCACGTTGTTCACCTGGTTCGGATAGTCAGAGCGACCTGTCGCCATGATCAGATCATCACGGGTAGCCAGGGCCACTTCCGGGCTGATTTCCGGATCCGGATTGGAACAGGCAAACACCACCGGGTTCGGTGCCATTTTCGCCAATTGCTCGGCAGACAGAAGGTCCGGGCCAGACAGACCCAGGAACACGTCGGCACCGTCGATGGCGTCGTCCAGAGTACGCCTGTCGGTATCGTTGGCGAACATCGCCTTGTACTGGTTCAGATCATCACGACCAGAGTGGATCACACCCTTACGGTCGAGCATGAAGATGTTCTCAGAGCGCATACCGCAGCTGATCAGCAACTTCATGCAGGCAATGGCGGCCGCACCGGCGCCCAGACATACCACCTTTGCCTCTTCAATTTTCTTGCCCTGCAGCTCAAGAGCATTGATCATGCCGGCCGCAGTTACAATAGCGGTACCGTGCTGGTCATCGTGAAAGATGGGCACGTTACACTTTTCAATCAGCGCACGCTCAATCTCGAAGCACTCCGGTGCTTTGATGTCCTCGAGGTTGATACCACCGAAGGTATCGGCGATGCGCTCAACAGTTTCAATAAACGCTTGCGGGCTTTCGGAATTAACCTCGATGTCGAAGACGTCAATTCCGGCAAAGCGCTTGAACAGTACGCCCTTGCCTTCCATAACCGGCTTGCTCGCCAGAGGGCCGAGATTACCC
This sequence comes from Marinobacter sp. EVN1, assembly GCF_000475375.1. Classification (NCBI taxonomy): domain Bacteria; kingdom Pseudomonadati; phylum Pseudomonadota; class Gammaproteobacteria; order Pseudomonadales; family Marinobacteraceae; genus Marinobacter; species Marinobacter sp. EVN1. The sequence continues at coordinate 105,894 of NZ_AXCB01000001.1, read as the reverse complement.
AGACCCAGGATAGCGGTACCGTCAGAAATCACGGCAACCAGGTTACCCTTGGCTGTGTATTTGTAAGCGTTCTCGGGGTCCTTCGCGATCTCGCGGACCGGTTCGGCAACCCCGGGGCTGTACGCCAGGGAGAGGTCGCGGGAAGTCTGGGTCGGCTTCGTGATTTCAACACTCAGCTTACCCGGCCGCGGTTTGGCGTGATATTCAAGGGCTGCTTCTTTCAGATCTTGAGACATTGCCACTGTTCCGTTTGTCACGTTTAAAGGTAAATCCCGCTGGAGCTCGCCCAACGGAGCGCGCCATTATGGCGCGCCCGACCCAAAACGACAAGCCGAAATCGAATATTTTATGAACAGTCAATAGTGCATTTTGCGTATATAGCAAACTTTATTTTTCATTGGCGCACAAAAAAAGCGCCCAAAGGCGCTTTTTCAACATCCCGGCGCGGATCAGTCTTTCTTGCCACCGATACGGCTGCCGAAACGCTTCTGGAAGCGATCGATACGACCACCGGTGTCCATAACCTTCTGCTTGCCGGTGTAGAACGGGTGGCACTGGGAGCATACGTCCAGCTGCAGATCGTGACCGATGGTGGAACGGGTTTTGATCACATTACCGCAGGAACAGGTAGCGGTGATGTCTTCGTACTTCGGGTGAATACCTTCTTTCATGGCGAACCTCGTTAGGTCATGCCGCTACCTGATCACGGGGCATTTTGGCTGCCCAGGTGCCAGGCACCGCATGTTTGAATCAATTGAAAAGACCGTGCACAATCAAGCCCGGCCAGAAACAGACCGCGAATCTTACTGACAAACCCGACCACAGGCAAGTATCTTGGCCATCCGGAACAGTCCGGATACCATGCAACCAGCCTACTTTTGCCCGCTTTCAGGATACGCAGTTACCGTGACACGGCCCTCAACCGCTCGCATCGCCCTGAATCGCCCGCTCCGGCGACTCTTTGATTACCGAATCCCGGAGACCATGACAGTCTCACCCGGGCAACGCGTGAAAGTACCCTTTGGCAGGCAAACCCTGACCGGCCTTGTGGTGGAAACCGGCGTGACACCACCAGACGGCATTACCCTCAAGCCGATCCTGGAAGTGCTGGAGCCGTGGCTTGCCTTACCCACAGCCACCTTCCAACTCCTTAGCTGGGCGAGCGACTACTATCAGCACCCCTTGGGTGAGTGCCTGTTCACCGCTCTGCCTCCCGCATTACGCCGAGGCCGGCCGTCACAGCAGAAACAGGATGAACACTGGCAAGGCACCCAAAACATCGCCCCACTGCCGGCCAACGCCCATCGACAGAAAGCCTTGCTGGAAGCCATCCAGCGCGCCCCCGGCATATCGACCGGCGAACTGGTTAAAGCCGGCTTCAACCGCCCTCAGATCAAAAGCCTTCACGATAAAGGCCTTATCGAACTGAGCGATCCACAGCATCCGACTTCCAGCGAAAGCATCGCCACAGTAGACGGCCCCAGACTCTCACCCGCGCAACTGGCAGCGGCCAAAGAATTACCACAGGTTACAGATCGCTTCAGTGCCACACTTCTTTATGGCATCACCGGGAGCGGCAAGACCGAGCTCTATCTTCATTACCTGACACAAAAACTGCGGGACGACCAACAGGCTCTGGTACTGGTTCCCGAAATCAACCTCACGCCCCAGACCCTCGAGCGCTTCCGGCGTTACTTCGGCAACCGGATTGTGGCCTGGCACTCGGCCCTGAACGACAGCGAACGCCTGGCTACCTGGCTGAGAATCCGACATGGGGAACCGGTTATTCTGATCGGCACCCGCTCCGCCGTCTTGCTGCCGTTCACGAACCTTCGCGCCATTGTTGTGGACGAAGAACATGACAACTCCTACAAGCAGGGCGAAGGGTTTCGCTACTCGGGGCGGGACGTTGCCGTCTATCGGGCTCACCTGAATCAATGCCCCGTCATCCTGGGCTCAGCAACGCCTTCGCTGGAATCCTGGCACAACGCCAGGCAAGGCAAATACCACCTTATCCGCCTGGAACAACGGGCTGGCAATGCCTCACCTCCGGAAGTGGAGCTGCTCGACATCCGCAGCCGCCCTCTGGAAGCCGGCCTCTCGCGCCCCACCCTGAACGCTATAAAGGAAACACTGGCACGAGGTGAGCAGGCACTGGTATTTGTGAACCGGCGGGGATTCGCCCCCATCATGATGTGCTTCGATTGTGGCCACATGGAGGAATGCCCGCGCTGCGATACCCGACTGACATACCATCGCCGGGACAGAGCCATGCGTTGCCATCACTGCGACTTCCAGATGGCCGCAAGCCACAGCTGCCCCAAATGCCGGAGTGAAAATTTCAAACCCGTAGGCCAGGGCACAGAGCGCACCGAAGAAACCCTGGCCGAACAGTTTCCGGACACCCCCATTGTACGGGTAGACAGGGACAGCACCCAGCGCAAAGGGAGTATCCAGAATATACTGGCTCAGGTTAACAGCGGTGCGCCCTGCATACTGGTGGGCACCCAGATGCTCGCCAAGGGCCATGACTTTCCCAACGTGACCCTGGTTGCCGTCGTCAACGCCGATGGTGGCCTGTTCAGTGTCGATTTTCGGGCGCCGGAACAGATGGTGCAGACACTTTTGCAAGTGAGCGGCCGCGCTGGCCGGGGCGAAAAACCCGGCAAAGTGCTTATCCAGACCTGCCACAGCGACCACCCGCTGCTGAAATCGCTCTGCCAGGGTAATTATGCCGCTCTGGCAGACCAACTTCTGACTGAACGCCAAACCGGCGCCCTGCCACCATTCCGCGCCATGGCCATACTCCGCGCGGAAGCCGACACCATGCAGGCAAGCCTGCAACTGCTGGACACCATTAAACCCATGACGGCAGTGAGCGGCATAGAAACTTGGGGGCCGCTACCGGCGGTAATTGCACGTAAAGCCGACCGGCACCGGGCGCAACTGATACTGGTCAGCGATAGCCGGCGCCGACTCAACCACTTGCTTAGTCACCTTTGTCAGCACCTGGATCAGAGCAAGCTGCCGGCAAGCACTAAATGGATTGTGGATGTGGATCCTCAGGAGACCGGGTAATACCCTATACTCCAAAATGTGACACAGCGCCCACCATGCAATTCGTTACAATCTTTTTCAGAATTCCCCATTCGTAAGCATTTCGTTTGAATTGACTGTGCTATGATTTTCAGCCATATAACCAACAAACCTAGAAAGAAACCTGAGGTTGCGGTTCTCGTGCAGGGAATGCGCAGCGAAAAGGCTTTTGCTGTAAACGAAAACTGGAGATATAAAATGTCAGGGAAATTCCTTGCGCGTGCGTCGGCGTTGTCGCTGGCTGTTTTTTTGGCGGCCTGTGGCGGAGATGATAGTTCAACGCCGCTTGTGTCCGGAAACGGCTCCGGAGGTGGCGGAGATTCGACAGGCGGAAGCGGAACCAACGATGGCGGGCAGGAAGAAGTTATTGTCCTGGGTTCTGGCGAAGGCTCATCGTTCATTGAAGGACAAATAGAGTCCGAGATAACGAACCTGCCGCCAAGAGGAACTACCTCTCTTACCGTCTCTGCGGTTGACGCAGGCAATGGTAACAGCCTAATAGATGATCGCGATTTAGAAATAAGCTTCCGATCAGGTTGCCTGACCAATGGTACGGCAACTATTAGCACTCCCATTGTTACGGGTTCGGGCGTTGCAGAAACGACGTACACTGCAAGCGGATGCACTCCGACCGATACGGTGACAGCCTTTATTAACGGAACCCAGGCTACAGCCAGTATCGTGCTGAACATTGATGGCGCTGAAGCAGACCGAATTCTATCAAACGAACCGGAATTCACATCAATCGCCCCTGCAGGCTCAGGCTCTCTTTCCAGGCCTTCCGAATCAGAGGTCAGCTTCCAAGTAGTTGATCAGGCCGGCGACCCGGTGCCAAATGTCACAGTGAGCTTTCGAATAACTGGCGACACAGCCGCACCAAGCATTCCCGTAAGCATCGACCCGACTGAAGCAACATCTGACAACAACGGCGAGGTTTCAACATTGGTAATTGCCGGCTCGGACTCCACCGTCGTTCGAGTTATTGCGGGAATCGAAGCCTCAGATGGTAGCTTGAGTGAAACCCAGTCACCACCAATCGCGATAAACTCAACCATACCGATTGAGACGGGCCTAACTCTTGCCGCCAGCAACTTTATTCCGGATGCGCAGTTTACCGCAGGCATTACCGTAGACTTCAGCGTCTTTGCCACAGACAAAAATGGCCAGAATGTCCGAGGCAACACTACTGTAAACTTCACGACTACAGGCGGCTCAATAACACCTGAATGCCAATTAACTGAAGAAGGAACCTGCACTGTCGTTTGGAGAAGCCAGGATCCGTGGCAAACTAAGCCACAAATTACAGCGACAACGATAGGCGAGCTCAGCGCGGGCGGCGTAGGTACTATCTCCGAGACAGGAGAGCTATTTGTTTCGAGCTCCAGGGATCCATTAATTACACTTTCAGCAGGGCCAAGGCCTGATGAATACTGTGCATCGGTGTCTGTATTAGAGCGCTCAGGTGGCCGGATTCATCCTCCTGCAGGGACCGAAATTGCATTTACCATCACCGACGGAGAAATTCTGTCATCGGAGTCAACGAAAACGGTTCGGGGCAGCGCACTCCCGGCAGACGAAACTCAGTTCACCGCTTGCGTTTTCGCACAACGAAGTGACAGCGGTGTTCCAGCACGCCTGACAGCAACTGTCACAACACCGGGTGAAACGGTGTCCGAGGACTTAATTAGTCTGTAACGCCCCCCCAAAAACGCTTTAGATCCCAAGTAAGCCCGGCCCCAGCGCCGGGCTTTTTGCTTACACACCAACTTTCCGCGATAATACGCCCCTTCTATTTTCAACGGGCGCCCTGCCCTGACACCCATTCTTCTGCAAACCGAGTCATTCGACAGCATGAAAGAGACCGTATCCGAGCTTCTCCAGTCTGCACTGGCGACCCTGCAATCTGACGGCACACTGCCGGCAGACCAGAGCTTCACTCCTCAGGTGGGCAACACCAAAGACAAGTCCCACGGGGACTATGCCTGCAATATTGCCCTGGTGGCCTCCAAAGCCGCCGGCTGCCCACCTCGCAAGCTGGCCGAAGCCCTGGTGGCGGCATTGCCAGAGAGTTCTGCCGTGGAGAAAGTGGAGATTGCCGGGCCGGGGTTTATCAATTTTTTCATGAGCACCGCCAGCGCCTTCGGCATTGTGAACAGCATTCTGGACGAAGCGGAGCAGTTCGGCCGCAACAACACCGGCAAGGGCGAGAAGGTTCAGGTGGAGTTTGTGTCTGCCAACCCCACCGGCCCGCTGCACGTGGGTCACGGCCGCGGTGCCGCCATTGGCGACTGCCTGTGCCGCCTGCTGGAAGCCAACGGTTACGATGTTACCCGGGAGTTCTACTACAACGACGCCGGCGCCCAGATCAACAACCTGGCCCTATCAGTTCAGTCCCGCGTTAAGGGCCTGACGCCAGAAGACGAAAGCTGGCCGGAAGATGGCTACCGTGGCGACTACATTGTTGACGTGGCTAACGCCTATATGGCCGGCGAAACCGTGATTGCCGACGACCGCGAAGTGACCGCCAAGGCCGACCCGGACGACCGGGACGCCATCCGCGAATTCGCTGTGGCTTACCTGCGCCGGGAACAGGACCTGGACCTGAAAGCCTTTGGCGTTCAGTTCGATGTGTATTTCCTGGAATCGTCCCTGTACGAAGACGGCAAGGTAGAAGCCACTGTTGAGCGCCTGAAAGCCAACGGCTACACCTACGAACAGGACGGCGCCATGTGGCTGAAAACCACCGAGTTCGGCGACGACAAAGACCGGGTTATGCGCAAAAAGGACGGCGGCTACACCTACTTCCTGCCGGACGTGGCCTACCACCTGGACAAGTGGCAGCGTGGCTTTACCACCGTGATCAACGAGCAGGGTGCCGACCACCACTCCACGGTAACCCGTGTACGCGCCGGCCTTCAGGCACTGAAAGCCGGCATCCCCCAAGGCTGGCCGGACTACGTTCTGCACCAGATGGTGATGGTGACCCGCTCCGGCCAGGAAGTGAAAATCTCCAAGCGGGCCGGCAGCTACGTCACCCTTCGGGACCTGATCGACGAAGTCGGCCGCGATGCCACCCGCTTCTTTCTGGCGGCACGGCGTGTGGATTCCCAATTGACCTTCGATATCGACCTGGCCCGCTCCCAGACCAATGAAAACCCGGTGTATTACATCCAGTATGCCCATGCCCGGATTTGCAGCGTGCTGCGCAAGCTGGCCGCCGAGGGCGTGCAGCGTGGCATGAACGAATGTGTCGGCGACCTGAGCCTGCTGACTCTAGATGAAGAAAAAGAGCTGGCCAATCAGTTGGCGAAGTATCCGGAACTGATTGCCAACTCTGCCGCCCAGCGCGAGCCGCATCACCTCACCCATTACCTGCGTGAGCTGGCGGGCCAGTTCCATACTTACTACAACGCCCACAAGGTGCTGATTGAAGATACCGCCCTGCGGGACGCAAGAGTCAGCCTGTATCTGGCTGTGCGCCAGGTCATTGCCAACGGCCTGGACCTGCTCGGCGTAAGCGCACCAGAGGAGATGTAATCAGGCCATGGCCAGAGATTACGCCAGGAAAGATCGCCCTGCGGGCAAAGGGGCCGCCGCCAGCAAGCCCGCGGCCAGGCCCCGCAAGCCGTCCAAACCCAAAAAGAGTGCACCCTCGCATTCACAGCATGGCGCCTTGTCTATGAAAACCATCCTGTCTCTGGCCGCCGTGGGTGGCTTCATCGGCTTTATCGTCTACCTGAACACCTTGCCCGGCGGGCCGGAAACGGCCAGGCAAACCCCGATTCAGGAGCAAACCCCGGTAGCGCCCAAGCAACCCGCCAACACCACGGCTAAACAGGATGGCCGGCCGAAAGAGCAGAACTTCCGGTTCTATGAAATGCTGCCGGAATCCGAGGTCGTTCCGCCCAAAGTGGAAGAATATACCCCGGGCCCGGCCATGCAGGAGTTCGATTATGTCGTACAGTCTGGCTCGTTCAGGAGTAAGGAAGACGCCGAGCGACAGCGCGCGCAGATCGCCTTCCAGGGACTCAGGGCTCATGTACAGCGTATTGATCTCGACAACGGAAGTGTTTGGTACCGCGTAAATGTGGGGCCATTCAACTCCCGCAGCCAGATGAACTCGGCGGTCGACAAGCTGGTTACTATCAATATCCAGCCTCTGGTGCGCAAGATCCCGAAAGAAGGCTGAACTATGTTCAGCTACCTCCCCTGCTCTTGAAATTCCGCCCCGCGCCTCCATAAAGCCAAAATACAAATTCAAACAGGCAATTGGAGCCCCAATGACCACCATAGTTTCCGTACGCCGGGAGAATGAAGTCGCCATGGGCGGTGATGGCCAGGTATCCCTTGGCAACACCGTTATGAAAGGCAATGCCCGAAAGGTACGCCGCCTGTACAACGGCCAGGTAATCGCTGGCTTTGCCGGTGGCACCGCCGATGCCTTTACCCTGTTCGAGCGATTCGAGGCCCAGCTGGAAAAACACCAGGGCAATCTCACCCGTGCCGCTGTAGAGCTGGCCAAAGACTGGCGCACGGACCGTGCCCTGCGCAAACTGGAAGCCCTGCTGGCCGTTGCGGACAAAACCGCTTCCCTGATCATTACCGGCAACGGCGACGTAATCGAACCGGAGCAGGGGCTGATCGCCATCGGTTCCGGCGGGCCGTTTGCCCAGGCCGCCGCCCGGGCGCTACTGGAAAATACCGAGCTCAGCGCCCACGAAATCGCCGAGAAGGCGCTCGAAATTGCCGGCGATATCTGCATTTACACCAATCAGAACCGCACTCTGGAAGTGCTGCCCATTAAAGACTGACGACCGGAGCGACCATGTCTGCAATGACTCCCCGAGAGATTGTCCACGAACTGAACAAACACATCGTGGGCCAGGAAGAAGCAAAACGCGCCGTCGCCATTGCCCTGCGTAACCGCTGGCGCCGCATGCAACTGGACAGCAGCCTGCGGGATGAAATTACCCCGAAAAACATCCTGATGATCGGCCCCACCGGCGTCGGCAAAACGGAAATCGCCCGCCGGCTGGCCAAACTGGCGGATGCCCCCTTCCTGAAAGTGGAAGCCACCAAATTCACCGAAGTGGGCTATGTTGGCCGGGATGTTGAGTCCATCATCCGCGACCTGGCCGACATGGCGGTGAAAATGCTGCGGGAACAGGAAATGAAGCGGCATGAACACCGTGCACTGGATGCCGCCGAAGACCGCATTCTGGATGCCCTGCTGCCGCCCCCCAGGGATTTTAACGAAGACAGCCAGCGCACCAATGCGGACTCCTCGACCCGACAGCTGTTCCGCAAGAAACTGAGAGAAGGCGAGCTGGACGACAAGGAAATCGAGATCGATTTGCGCAGCAGTGGAGCCGGCGTGGAGATCATGGCGCCTCCGGGCATGGAAGAGATGACCTCTCAACTGCAGAGCATGTTCTCCAACCTGTCTTCGGACAAGCGCAAAACCCGCAAGATGAAAGTGGCGGATGCCATGAAGCGGGTGAAGGACGAAGAAGCCGCCAAGCTGGTGAATGAGGAAGAGATCAAGCAGAAGGCCATTCAGGCGGTTGAGCAGAACGGGATTGTCTTTATCGATGAGATCGACAAGGTTGCCAAACGCTCGGAAAACACCTCCTCGGATGTGTCCCGGGAAGGCGTTCAGCGCGACCTGTTGCCTCTGATTGAAGGCAGCACCGTAAGCACCAAATACGGTTCCATTCGGACCGACCACATTCTGTTTATTGCCTCTGGCGCCTTCCACCTGTCCAAGCCTTCTGACCTGATTCCGGAACTGCAGGGCCGCCTGCCGATTCGCGTGGAGCTGCAGGCGCTGACGCCGGACGACTTCAAGCGCATTCTGACCGAACCGGATGCCTCGCTGGTACAGCAGTATGAAGCGCTGATGGGCACCGAAGGTGTGAAACTGACCTTCGCCGACGATGCCATCGCCCGCATTGCGGAAGTGGCTTACAAGGTGAACGAAACCACCGAGAATATCGGTGCGCGCCGCCTGCATACCGTGCTTGAGCGCTTGCTGGAAAGTCTGTCCTACGACGCCGGCGACCAGGTCACCGAGACCTTTGAGGTCACTGCGGACTACGTTGACGAGAAGCTCGGCGAACTATCTGAAGACGAAGACCTGAGCCGCTACATTCTCTGATTCGCGGTTTCCTGAAATGCCAACAAAAAAGCCGGAGGGGATAACCTCTCCGGCTTTTTCATGCCCGTATCGGCAACATCAGTACTTATTCTGCCTTTGAGAACAGGTGCGTGACGGTACTGAAGCCGCTCGCAATCCGGTTCTTCTCGCCCTGCTTCTTGCGACCTTTGGCCACATACAGGGGCAGCATTTCACCATACAGGCTGGTACTGATGGTTCTCTGCTCATCTTCAAGACGATCCCGGCGCAGCGTAATGCCGTACTTGCGCAGTTTGGGCTCCAGTTCATCTGCCCGCCGGAGCAGATCTCGGCGGGTCATCTGATAGGCGTGTTCACACACCATACGGCGACTCTGGAAGCTGAACACATTTGAGAAAAACAGCTTGGCATCATCCCGGGTAGGTTCAAACAGCAATATGTCCTTATCCGGATAATCACGGGTGTATTGAGCAATACCCGACTGCATACGGGAATAAACCATGGTCCGGAACATCTGGGACAACAGATTCGGCATTCCGGAACGGGTAAGCTCTCCCGGCTTCATGGTACCTGCGCGCACCGCAGCACTGGCATCAATGGGCACCTGGGGATTGACCGCCAACACCAGATCCGCGCCATCTTCAAAAGCGACCGAGGCATGCAACCCCTTTCTCAGGGTACCGTCCACGTAAAAACGACCATCAATCTCGACCGGCACGTACAGACCCGGAGATGAAGTACTGGCTTGAACCGCCCGGGATATGGGGACGTGATCGTACCCGGGCGCACCAAAGCAGACCGCCTCCGTGCTCTCCACGTCTGCAGCAACCACATACAGACTGCGCTTGAGCTGACGAAAATCATTCGTGCGGCCAAGCATGGTGAAGGCGCGCTTCAGGTACTCGTGCAACCCCTCGTTATCGAAAAGGCCGGCCGGTGCCGCCTGGGCCAGAATGGTCATGGCTTCCAGCAGGCTCTGGTCGTAAGGGTTGTTCACAAACCGGCTGACCGCCGTTGAAAGCAAGCCCGGAACAGCGAGCAACCGGCGCCCGATCTCACGCAAAGCCGGACGATAGAAAACCTCAGGGTGAAACGGGTGAACCTCAGCTTCGTTCCTTACGAAGATGCGGCAAAGCTGGGCTGTGGTCATCTGGTTTGCCAGATTGGCAGCCACAAAAGAGCCGGCATTTACGCCGACATAGACATCGATATTATTGAAATCCAGACCATCCAGGGCTTCGTCCAGAGCCCGCAGGGCACCGATCTCGTAAATACCACCCAGAGGCCCGCCGCCGCCAAGGGCGAGGCCAATTCTCGGTGCTGGCTTGAGCTCGGTCGCTGTCTTCATTGCCTGTCCTTATCGGATACTGCTGCAGGATTTCAGTTATCCAACAACCTAACAAGGGAATTTAGAGTGCGCACACTATAACCCTCACAACGCTCAGGAAACGGCCTGTTCAGCCAGTGCTGCCGACGAGGTACGGGCTGGACGCAAGTAGCGACCAAAACCGGCATTGCGTAACGCCAGATCAACACAGCTCTTGATGACATGGGGCGAATCCAGCAGCAGCACATCTTCCAACAGTTGAATGGCCCATTCCCGCCCCACGCTGCGGATCACGGATTTCACTTTCGGCAGACTCGCTGCGTTCATCGACAGGGAATCATAGCCCATGGCCATCAGTAACAGCGCGCCGCCCGGATCACCCGCCAGTTCGCCACAGATACCCACTGGCTTGCCCACCGAATGGGCATCCTGAGCCACCCGCACCAGCGCCTGCAGCACCGCCGGATGATAGGAGTGATACAGCTGCGCCACCCTCGGGTTATTGCGATCTACCGCCAACAGGTATTGAGTCAGATCGTTGGAGCCCACTGACAGGAAATCCACCCGCTCCGCCAGCTCACGAATCTGGTAAACCGCGGCCGGGATTTCCACCATCACACCCACCTTGGGCATATGGATGTCGTACCCTTCTTCACGAACTTCGTGATAGACCCGATAGATCAGGTGCAGGGACTCCTCCACCTCAGAAATATTGCTGATCATCGGCAACATGATCTGCAGGTTGTTCAGACCCTCACTGGCCTTGAGCATGGCCCGCACCTGAACCAGGAAGATCTCGGGGTGGTCCAGCGTTACCCGGATACCGCGCCAGCCCAGGAACGGGTTTTCTTCCTGAATAGGGAAATAGGTCAGCGCCTTGTCACCGCCAATATCGAGGGTTCGCATGGTGACCGGATTGGGGGCAAAGGCCTCCAGCTGTTCCCGGTAGTATTCCCTCTGCTCCTGCTCGGACGGGAACCGGTCCTTGATCATGAATGGCACTTCGGTGCGGTACAGGCCGATACCCTCGGCACCATGGGAAAGAGAGCGCACAACGTCGGTCATCAAACCGGTGTTTACCAGCAGGGAGACCCGGTGACCATCTGTGGTCTCGCAGGGCTTGTCACGCAGCGCTTCAAGGCCCCGAACCAGCTCGTCTTCTTCGTCGCAGATAGCCTGAAAAAAGGTCCGGAGATCGGCCGAGGGAGACGCGAAAATCTGCCCCTCGAAACCGTCAACAACCAGCTCCCGGCCGTCGAGCTGGTTAACCGGGATATCCACCAGCCCCATGACGGTGGGAACCCCCATGGCCCTGGCCAGGATGGCCACATGGGAATTGCTGGACCCCTTAACGGAAACCAGACCGACCAGCTGCCCTTTGGGCACTTCACCGAGCATGGCCGGTGTCAGCTCTTCACTGACCAGTACGGTGCGTTCGGGATATTCCAGATGTTTCTGTTCACCTTCCTGAAGGTGCGAGAGCAGCCGGCGGCCCAGATCACGGATGTCGACCGCGCGCTCTTGCAGGTACAGGTCATCCATCATCTCGAAATGACGAACATACTGCTGAACCACCTGTTTCAAGGCGCCCTGAGCCCAAACGCCTTCCCGGATTCGATTCGCCACCTCACCCGGAAGCGCCTCATCTCCCAGTATCCGCAGGTAAACATCGAACAACGCCTGCTCTTCCGGCCGGAGCTGGGACGCAAGGCGGTTGGCAACGCGTTCGATATCTTCCCGCACCGCCGAAACAGCTGAACGAAAGAGCTCCAGCTCCTGGTCAATGTCTTCGGTCGGCTTTTCCGGAACCACGTCCAGATCGGCAGCAGGATAAACCACCACACCCGTTCCAATGGCGACACCCGGCGCGCCGGGAACACCACTAAAACTCACATCCCGCGCTTCCTCACCCGTCAGCGAAAGACCACTGATGGCCCCTGTCGCCTCGCTGTGGGCAATCACACCTGCCAATTGAGCTGAAACGGTGACCAGAAAAGCTTCTTCACCTTCATCGAAGCAACGGGAGCTTTCCCGCTGCTGAACCACCAGCACGCCCAGTACCCGGCGATGGTGAATGATCGGCACCCCCAGAAACGAGCGAAAGCGCTCCTCACCGGTTTCCGGGAAGTAACGGTAGCGCGGATGGGATGGCGCATCCTCAAGATTGATGGGTTCTTCACGGGAACCGACAAGCCCCACCAGACCCTCGGAGTAGGCCAGGCTAACCTGGCCCACGGAGTCTTTGTAAAGGCCTTCGGTGGCCATCAGGATATAGCGATTGGAGGCAGGATCCAGCAGATAAACCGAGCAGACTTCTGTGCCCATGGCCTTTTGCACCCGCGATACAATGATTTCCAACGCCTCCTGGAGATCGCGGGCGCTGTTTACCTCTTGTACTAGACTTCGCAGGATGCTCAGCATGGAGTCAGTCCGTCATTTCTGATGTTCCTTCATACGCCGTGGGTTCTCTGCCCTGTGCCACTGTTCCATGTTATGAAACAGTCTTGGAGCCAGCTCCCTCAACGCGCGTCTGTATACTTCTCTTTTGAATGAAACCACCTGCCCCAACGGATACCAGTAGCTCACCCACTGCCAGCCGTCGAATTCCGGTGAATCCGTGCCATCCACGCGTACGTGCGCGTCTGGCGATAACATCCTCAGCAGGAACCATTTCTGTTTTTGCCCCACGCATACGGGGTGCGAGTTATGGCGTACCATCCTCCTCGGAAGCCGGTAACGCAGCCAGCCCCGGGTGCAGCTGATGATTTCCACATCGCTGGCACACAGGCCGATTTCCTCTCCAAGCTCCCGATAGAGTGCATCCTCAGGGGTTTCGTTGTGCTTGATTCCACCCTGAGGAAACTGCCAGGAGTCCTGCCCTATTCGCCTTGCCCAGAGAACTTCTCCCCTGTGGTTGGCCAGAATGATTCCGACGTTGGGTCTGAAACCGTCTGAGTCGATCACGGCACAGTCCTCGTAGTAGTCGGCAGCCGGTTATTTTTTAACCGGCGAAAATTGTCCAAGTTGCTCTCATTCTTACAGAAACCCAAGACTTCGGCAAACGGAGCTGTTGGCGGCACGTTGCTGGCGTGCCGTGATAGACTGTGGCCTTTGCCATGGGGCCTGTACTGATGGGAGGGGAAGGCTTGACGCTCGCGATTTTTGATCTGGATAACACTTTGCTGGCCGGGGACAGCGACCACGCCTGGGGCGAATTTCTGGTGGAAGAGGGCATGGTGGACGCCGAGGAGTACAAGCGGGCCAACGACCGCTTCTATCAGGAATACCTGAATGGAGAGCTGGACGTTTTCCATTACCAGCGCTTTGTGCTGGCGCCGCTCACCCGCCACAACATGGATGAGCTTGAGGACTGGCGTGCAGCTTTCATGGCCAAGAAGGTGCAGCCGATGATGCAGGACAAGGCAGTGAAGTTACTTGCAGAGCATCGTGAGCAGGGTCACACGCTGATGATTATTACCGCGACCAACCGTTTTATTACGGAGCCCATCGCGGAATTGCTGGGCGTGGATCATCTGATTGCTACTGAGCCAGAGCTGGTGAACGGGAAGTTTACCGGCGAAGTGGCGGGCACACCGAGTTTTCAGGAAGGCAAGGTGGAGCGGCTGAATGATTGGCTGACTGCCCACGGTGAGAGCCTCGAAGGTGCCTGGTTCTACAGCGACTCCCACAATGATTTGCCGCTGTTGCGGAAGGTTGAGAATCCGGTGGCGGTGGATCCGGACCCTACCCTGGAGAAAACGGCAATTGAGAATGGCTGGGCGGTGATGTCTTTGCGGGATTGATCTGGGCTGGCACTACCGGACCGGCCTTGGGCAGGGTGGGTTCTTCCGGGATACGCTGTAAATCCCCCTGCGGGGTCCGGCCAGCAATCACAGATTGCTGTCGTTCATCTTTCGCATGAAGCTTCGCTTCATAAGCGCGCTGATTCACCCATGTACGCTCGACAAAATCATCCATGATTTTGACAATCCCGGAAAGGCTCACCCGGCCCACGGCCTGTTTTTGGCGAATTCGCCGATCACAGAAATCCGGTCAATGACCGCACAAAGCAGGACTTGATGTAGTCGGTCTCCGGAATCCCCGGTACGATCGGATGATCCGGCGCCTGGTGACCCTGTTCCAGCAACTGCACAAACCGGTCGATCTTGCGGCCGCTGCTACGAATAATATCGATCAACTTTTCCTGGGAAAGGTGCATGGAACAGGAGGCCGACACCAGCAATCCGTCGCGCTCCAGCAGCCTGAGTCCCAACTGATTCAACCGGGCATAGGCCTGCTCACCGGCTTTCTGGTCCCGGCGGCGGGGAATCAGTGCGGGCGGGTCGAGCACCACGATGTCGAATTTTTCCTTTTCGTCCGCCAGGGCTTTCAGGGCATCAAAGGCATCGCCTTCAATGGTATCCACGTTTTCTAGCCCATTCAGTTTGGCGTTGTGGTGTACCGCGTCAACAGCGGCTGAGGATGCATCCACGCAGGTCACCCGGGATGCACCGGCACAAGCGGCCTGAATGCCCCAACCGCCCACGTAACTGAACACATCCAGAACCTTTTTGCCGGGCGCGTAGGCCTGCAAGCGCTGTCGATTCATGCGGTGGTCGTAGAACCAGCCGGTTTTCTGGCCGCCCGCCAGGGGTGCTTCAAAGCGGGCGCCGTTTTCTTCTACCAGCACGGTGTCGGCTTCCGGACCGTGGGCAAATTCCACGTAAGTATCCAGCCCTTCTACCTTGCGCATTTTGCCATCGTTCTTCAGCACGATGATGCGGGCATGAGCCAGGCGCTGGACGGCACGTACGATGGCGTCTTTCATCTGTTCCATGCCGGCAGTGGAGATCTGTACCACTACCACATCATCAAACCGGTCCACCACCAGGCCAGACAGGCCATCGCTGTCGCCAAATACCCAACGATAGAAGGGTTTATCGAACAATCGTTCCCGCAGACTCAGCGCCGCCTCCATTCGATCGGTCAGCCGCTTTGGAGTCATGCCGTGCTCAGCATCACGGCTGATCAGTCGGCCGCAGATCAGGGCATGGGGGTTCACAAACGCTACCCCCATCGGTTTGTCGTTCGAGGCCCGAACCTGCACCTGTGCGCCGGGCTGAAACTCCGTCAGCGGGCTGCGGCGGGTGTCTACCTCGTTGCTGTACACCCACAAGTGGCCGGCCCGGAGACGACGCTCTGCGCCTTTGCGCAGATAGAGAACGGGGAATTCCATCAACAACTATTCCTCAGCAGCCACGTGTTCAGCGTAGGCAGCCGCATCCATGAGGCCTTCCAGCTCGCCTTCGTCGGCCAGCTTCACCTTGAACATCCAGCCATCGCCGTAGGGGTCTTCATTCACGATTTCCGGCTCGTCTTCGAGCTTTTCATTGATCTCGATGACCTCGCCGGTTACCGGACTGAATACGTCTGAGGCGGATTTCACGGATTCTGCCACTCCGGCTTCTTCGCCGCCGTTTACGGTTGCGCCCATTTCCGGCACACCGATGTAGACCACGTCGCCCAGCTGCTCCTGGGCAAAATCAGTGATGCCCACGGTGGCGGTGCCGTCGGCATCCACGCGCACCCACTGGTGAGTTTCGATGTACTTCAGATCAGAAGGGATTTCGCTCATGATTTGTGTGTCCTGTAATAATTTTCCGCGCAGTTTAACCGAAGAGATTAGTTCCAGCGAATGCTGCGGGCCAGCTTCACGAACGCGTTCAGATAATCCACCGCCTCATCGCGCTCCCGGAAACCCAGAAAAATCTGTTTGGGCATACCTTGTTGTCCGAGTTTCAGGGCTCTGATGGGCATATTCCGGGCATAGTCATCCACTAGCCAGCGTGGTAGCGCACTCACGCCCCGCCCTGCAGCAACCATCTGCAACATGATATCGGTGGTTTCAATGGTCTTGTGGCGCGCCGGTGCGGTATGAGCCGGCAGGAAAAACCGTGTGAAGATGTCCAGACGCTCTACTGCCACCGGATAAGTAATCAGAGTTTCTTTTTCGAGTTGATGCGGCTCTACCCATTTTTCATCGGCAAGCGAATGATCCTCCGACACCACCAACACCTGTTCATAATCAAACACGGGCTCAAAACGTACGCCTGGTTTGTGCAACGGGTCCGGGGTAACCAGCAAGTCGATGTCATGACCAAACAACGCGCCCATGCCGCCGAACTGGAACTCCTGTTTCACATCCACATCGACATCCGGCCACTGCTGCAAGTAAGGGCCTACTACTTTCAGAAGCCATTGATAGCAGGGGTGACACTCCATGCCAACTCGCAAGCTGCCGCGCTGACCTTGGGCAATCTGGTGAATCTGCATCTCAGCGTGTTCAAACTGCGGCAGCAACCGGTTGGCCAATGCCAGCAACTGAACGCCAGCTTGGGTAAAACGCAACTGGCGCCCCTCGCGGAGCCAGACCGGCGTGCCCAGTTGCTGCTCCAGCTTGCGAATAGCATGGGACAGCGCCGACTGAGTGAGGTGTAGCTGTTCCGCCGCCGCCGTCAGTGAACCCTGGCGCTCCACGGCTCGCATAATCTCCAGATGGTGCCGCTCGACCATGGCCTCTCCGTGAATTTTTCTCATGATTTGGTGAAATAATACCATTTTTATTCATGTAAAAGCCCGCTTAACCTTGAGACCTCATTCAACGCACAAGATTCAAGGACTCGATCATGGCAACCACACATAACCTTGGCTTTCCCCGTATCGGTGGCCAGCGCGAACTGAAATTCGCGCTGGAAGACTATTGGGGCGGCCGGCAAACCGAACAGGAACTGGCCATTACGGCGGCCGATCTGCGCCGGCGCCACTGGCAGCAACAGGCCGGGCTCGATTACGTGCCGGTGGGAGATTTTTCCCTTTACGACCAGGTGCTGGATATGTCCGTCACTCTGGGAAACCTCCCGATCCGGGCCGCCGGCAAAGAAGGCTCGGAGCTGGACGCTTACTTCCGTGCCGCACGTGGCCGGGGTGCCAATGATAGCCCCTGCTGCGACACCGCCGCTGGCGAGATGACCAAGTGGTTTGACACCAACTATCACTACATCGTGCCAGAGCTGACGACTGACACTCACTTTGAACTCAATCCGGAACGACTGTTAACCCAACTGTCCGAAGCCCGGAAACAGGGACTCAACGCCAAACCCGTGATTATTGGCCCGGTGACCTATCTCTGGCTGGGCAAAACCTCGGATGCTAGTAATCGACTGGATTTGCTGGAGCGCCTGCTGCCGGTGTATTCGCAACTCCTGGAAGCTCTGGCGGATGCCGGTGCGGAATGGGTTCAGCTTGACGAACCGGCCCTGGTCACAGATCTTGATGCCAACTGGCGTTATGCCTTCAATCTGGCTTACCACCAGCTCAAAGCGAACCGCCCCAAACTGCTATTGGCCACCTATTTCGGCGAGCTTCGGGACAATCTTCAACTGGCGTGCGAATTGCCCGTTGCAGGCCTGCACATCGATGCCATCAGCGCGCCGGCCGAAGTCAGTCGCGTGGCAGACTGGCTGCCGAGTCACAAGGTGCTTTCTCTCGGTGTGGTCAACGGTCGCAACATCTGGAAATCGGATCTGAACAGCACCCTGGGCTGGTTGGAGCCCCTGAACGAAAAACTGGGCCAACGTCTGTGGCTGGCACCGTCCTGTTCGCTTCTGCATGTCCCTGTCGACCTCTCCCGGGAACAGGAGCTTGATAGCGACATCCGCAACTGGCTGGCATTTGCTGTACAGAAACTCGACGAACTGCAGATTCTCGCCAGAGCACTGAACGAGGGCCGCAGCAGTGTGCGCGCCGAGCTGGCAGACAACCAATTGGCCATCGATAGCCGCCGAAACTCCCATCGCGTGACCAATCCGGAGGTTCGAAAGGCCGTTGCTTCGGTTACACCTGAGCTTGGCAATCGCCAGAGCCCCTACCCTCAGCGAATCGCCCGCCAGCGGGAGAGACTAAATCTGCCCGCCTTCCCGACCACGACCATCGGATCTTTCCCACAAACCCGCGAGATTCGACAGGCCCGACTGCAATTCCGTAAGGGCGAGCTGAGCGAACAGGCTTACATCGAACAAATGCGAGCAGAAATTGTTCGCTGCGTGGAAGCGCAGGAAAAGCTCGGACTGGATGTTCTGGTACACGGCGAACCGGAACGTAACGACATGGTGGAATACTTTGGCGAGCAACTGGACGGCTATGCCTTCACGCGCTTCGGCTGGGTTCAGTCTTACGGCTCGCGCTGCGTGAAACCGCCAATTCTGTTTGGCGATATCCGCCGCCCCCAGGCCATGACCGTGGAATGGATCCGTTATGCCCAGTCGCTGACCGACAAACCGGTGAAAGGGATGCTGACCGGCCCGGTGACGATTCTGAACTGGTCTTTCGTACGGGATGATCAGCCTCGCAAGGATTCCTGCCTGCAACTGGCCCTGGCGATTCGCGAGGAGGTTCAGGATCTGGAAAAAGCCGGCGTGAACATCATCCAGATCGACGAAGCCGCTCTGCGCGAAGGCCTGCCACTGAGACAGTCCGACTGGGCAACATATCTGGAGTGGGCAATTAACAGCTTCCGCATCGCCGCCAACGGAGTGGATGACAGCACCCAGATCCATACCCATATGTGCTACTCGGAGTTCAACGACATCATCGAAGCCATTGCGCGGATGGATGCCGATGTCATCACCATCGAGACGTCGCGGTCAGACATGGAACTGCTGGATGCTTTCCGGAGCTTTGAATACCCCAACGACATTGGTCCGGGCGTATACGACATTCATTCGCCCAACATTCCGGACAAGGAGCACATCATCAACCTGATGACTCTGGCGGCTGAACGTATCCCCGCAGAACGGCTGTGGATTAACCCGGACTGCGGCCTGAAAACCCGGAAGTGGGAAGAAGTGACGCCGGCACTGGAAACCATGGTGGCGGCAGCACGGGAACTGAGGAACTAGGTTTTACAAGCCGCAATCTGTGGGTACGCCCAAGAAAACGCACCCGCGGATTTAGCAGTGCGGCTACCACTTATCGAGCTGCAGGCCATGCTATTTTAGGTAGCTGCCATGCTCCTCCAGATAAGATGCTGTGGCACTGGCAAAGTCGTTGGGGTCGCCATCAACCTCAGTGGCTGATACACGCATCGCCTCCACCGCATTACTTCGCTGGCTCATCATCCACATTACGACCTGGCCGCCAGGGGCCAGACCCAATACCAGCGAGCTCCGAGGCCTCATGCCGGTTGTTCCGTCCGGATATGAGTGTTCGGCTGGCTTACGCATCCTGTCCTGCAGGCTTTCCGGGACACGAATCAACGAGAAATAGAATTTTTGCTCTGCAAATGAAAACCAATGAAGGGCGATCAGAC
This sequence comes from Marinobacter sp. EVN1, assembly GCF_000475375.1. Classification (NCBI taxonomy): domain Bacteria; kingdom Pseudomonadati; phylum Pseudomonadota; class Gammaproteobacteria; order Pseudomonadales; family Marinobacteraceae; genus Marinobacter; species Marinobacter sp. EVN1. The sequence goes on along the minus strand of NZ_AXCB01000001.1, from coordinate 85,968 downwards.
TGGGGAAGGGAGACATTTCGCCACCGCCAACTCGGCGGGGACCGAATTCCCCAATCCAGCAACAAGAAACTGAACCAACAGGGAACCACCAGCTCCTTGCACCAGGTTTTTCCAATTGCAGATGCACCACCCACATCTCATATTCCTCAGGTGCTGAGACACCAACGTATAGAGGGGGCTCATCTTTCATCCATGTGGAGCAGCCAGCAATAGCAAAGCCGAGAGCGAGAATTAGTGCAGCCCCTAGCAATCTGCACATCACTGAATTCCTCAATTGTTGGGATGAATGGTTCGCTTTCCAGACTCTGCCGACGCATTTGGGCTAAAGTGTCGCCCGAGACGAAAAGTCGCTACAAGGCCGTTCATCATTGTTCAAAGGGCATCATAGTTCGCCGAGTAGTGAATAAACCGATCACGAATATGGGCTTGCTGATCGTCGCTCAACGAAGGGCTGTCGGAACCGGCGATAACCTGATCAAGGATTGTTTCTTCACCCGTACTCGCAGCCCGATGGGGCATGTTCCACTTATGCACTGACAAGTTAGAGATTCAGCCAGACATTAGACCAGTCTATGGAAGCGGCACACCGAATCTACCACTTATCGAGCTGCAGGCCATGTTCTTCCAGGTAATCGCCATGCTCTTCCAGATAAGAGGCTGTGGCACTGGCAAAATCGTCGGGGTCACCCTCAACCTCAGTAGCAGATACACGCATCACCTCCACCGCGTTACTTCGCTGGCTCATCATCCACATTACGACCTGGCCGCCGGGGGCCAGGCCCAATACCAGCGAGCTCCGAGGCCTCATGCCGGTTGTTCCGTCCGGATATGAGTGTGCGGCTGGCTTACGCATCCTGTCCTGCAGGCCTTCCGGGACACGAATCAACGAGAAATAGAATTTTTGCTCTGCAAATGAAAACCAATGAAGGGCGATCAGACTGGGGAAGGGATTCATCTCCCCACCTGAGCCCACTGGGCCGCCAGCACCACTCCAACAACAACCTATCTGCCCACCGAGGGGTGCTCGCCAACTCCGTACGCCCGGCTTCTCAAGATGTGCATTTATCAACCACATATCATAACGGTCTGGTGCTGCACCACGGATACTCCACTGCTGATTTTCCTCTATGGAAGAGGCACACCCGGCGAGCGCGAGACTGAATACAATGGCGATTATTCTCATCCATGGTTCCATGATTTAAACCTCTCGACGATTCGGATAGATTGTGCGTTGGCCAGATGCCTCTGGAGCATTGGGACTAAAATTTCGTCCGAAGCGCAATGTTGCTGTCGCCCCAAACAGTCCGGTTTTGAGCGGGTTATAGTGGGCAGAATAGTGAGTATACCGTTGCCGGATCAAATCCCGTTGATCAGGTGCTAGGGAGACCTTCTCAGCACCGGCAGCAATTTGCTCTAACATATCTTCCGCAATAGGCAGCAGCTCCCTTGGCACTCGTGTTTCTTCGCTGCTATCGAGATCGAGAAATGGCGCCCCAGCCTTCAACGCGAGCCCATGCATTATTTGCAAGGGAACTCTGGAGTACCCTCCAAGTATCTGTCGAACCATCCGCAGGGCAAGCTCAACTCGACCGTCAGGCGCTGGATGAGAAGATATTTCCTTATAGACGCTGATTTCTGCCGGGCCATCGTCTTTCAGACTTCGAGGTGAAGGAGCATGCTCGTCCGATTTTGACACGGGCAGACTGTAACGCCCCACCCATCCTTCAGACCGTTTATTCGCCATCAATGCCTCAAGGCTGTCCCACTCCATAGTTTGTTCCGGCCATCGGTTCCGCTCAGATGGAATCAAGTGGAAGGGACTGATTAGCACATCTTCACGCTGACTATCTGGATATCCACCACCGATGTCCGAGTGCGCGCCAGGCAAACTGATTTCCCTGAAGTTTGCAGGCAAGGCTCCGTCTTTATCTCTCAGACTATTTAAAGCAAAGTTTTCTCGGTATTCATCTGCAGCCACCAGATGCACCGCTTGTTGAACATGCGATGGGTCCAGGTAAACATTCACTGGAGCATTTCGTTCGTTATCAGGCCGAAAATCCAATGCCGCAGGATTAATAACTGCTGCGACAGTATCGAACAAACCAACAAAGCGTATAGAAATACTTTCTGGCCAAGCTAGGCGCTCTTTTATAAACGCTCGGCCGAGCGCACCTCCAGCTCCACGAGTTATCTCATACGCCATATGCCGCGCGGCGGCAGCACCACGACTAAATCCAAACAAATCAAAAGTGACTGATGTGATAGTGCTGCCCAGTTCTCTTGATCCGATCTGCAACGCGATTTCTTTGCATGCCCGCTCAGTCTGACTAACGATTCCCGTCTCGCCCATACCCGAGACGGATCCCACCAATGAATCAGCCTGCCCCGTTTTGGTCCCTATCCCTGGCGTGTAGACCCAAAACCTGTGATGACTTCCGTTGTGGCGAGCTTTCACGGAAGTTCCGTATAAATCTCGTAGTTTCGCCACATTACTCGGCGCATTGCCATAACTCCCACCCATTGCCAGAGACAATCGATACTCGCACTCCTCCAGGGACATATCGCCGCGCTCAAAGGCCTCAACGCACTCGGTTGCCGCGCGCTCCTCCAGTTCCCTGGAGTTTTCAGCATTGTTGAGGGTGCCATCAGTGAAGATGCCGATTTCGAGATGGATTTCCGGAGGTGCTTCGGTGGAGGAAGATTCGGTCGTCTTGGTCAGTACAGAGACAGGCAAAACGTTATTCGAGAATGAGCTGGGTGAGCCGCCGGATTGAACGTCTTGCCGCGAAGCCTGTTCGCGCTGTTTAAGGCGATACTCCATCGCGAAATAGCCTGAAGGCAGGCTTCCCACGCCCATACTGCCCTGAACTCGCAAATCTCCCGGGGTAATACCGTGCTGATTCAGAGCTTTTACTCCGGCGATGATTTCGGGATCGACTCCGGCCTCTGTCACTTGCCAAAGGCTCTCGCCGCTCTCACCCTCACGCCAACGCACGACGGGTGAGGATGGTTCGCCATCAATACTTTCAAAAACCAGAAAAAGTCGCCCATCCCGTATTTCTCGAAGGACATTTTCAATATGGGTATTGCGCTGTTCCTTGAACGCCCGCGCTCCCAGACCGTAAGTTACCGGCCGTCCAAGCAGGCGTTCAAGGTTCAGGTTAGGGTCGTTCTGAATAAAACTGCGGGCTTTTTCCAAGGCAAAGAAGGGCGATTCCAGCCCTGGCAGATCTGCAGCCTGCAGATCCTGAGGTTGTATGATTTTCATTGTGTGTCATCCGTTGACGGGTGCTGATCATCCCTGCGAAATCCCCTTCACAGGATTGTCATAATATCAAAGTCGTCAACGCAAACCGTGAACTGCCTTCAGCCAGGCCCGAATCAGTACCCGGTACTCTTCTCATCCAGGTCAAACTCGAAACTGTCCGCTCGGCGGACTTCCGTCTTGAAGCATCCCGAGGGGTCAAGTTCCAGCCAGCGATAGCCGGGGGCCAAAGGCTCCACGGCAAAGTCGCTGGATCCTGTGGCAAACTGGATGCAAGTGGAGGGTGTAGCCAGCAGGCAAGCACCGTTGCGCTGCTGTTCAAGCTCTTGATGGATATGACCCCATAGCACCACACGAACCTGCGGATGCCGGTCAATCACCTGCCAGAAGGCATCCCGGTTTTTCAGGCCGATCTTTTCCATCCAGTCAGAGCCGATATCAACCGGGTGATGATGCAGGCAGACCATAGCAGGCAGCTCTGGCCTTTCGGACAAAGCCCTGTCAAGAAAACTCAATTCATCGGCCGAGAGCTCACCAAACACTTTGCCGTGTACCGAGGAATCGAGCATGACAAACTGCCAGCCGCCCTGGATCCATTGTTTCTGATCAGAGCCGGACTCCGCCGCAATCGAAGACAGCAGCGCGGAATCGTCGTGATTACCGGCAATCCAGAGCGAGGGGCAATCAAAGGCCTGCAGTTGTTCACCGAAATACCGGTACGCCTCCGGCGATGCATCCTGGGTGAGATCTCCGGTGGCGAGAATCAGGTCGGGCTGGCCATGATTGCGAAGCACTTCGTCAATCACCGCCGCCAGGCTGTCACGGGTGTTGACCCCCAGCAAAGCGCCGCCCGCAGACGCCATCAGGTGCGGATCGGTAAGCTGCAACACGTTGAGTGGGCGCGCCGTTGTGGGTTTGCTCATGCCAGGCCTGTTCTTTTTTCTGCAAGCAGTTGATTATACAGACAAGTGTACGATGGCTGAGTTCAGATTGATTGCTCGCGAATGGAAGATGGATCACATTCTGACCAGCGACACCCTAAATTTTGCAGTTTTTGACAACCCTGCCACAGGTCCGACAACCGGCTTTATAGACTTTCGACGAACTGAGAAACCGTTCAGAGATGACTTTCAATCGATGCCTTCGCCCGCCGACCAGGCTGCGTGTTCCATCGGCAGGTGCCCGAAGCGCAGGCAGTAGTCCAGCCAGTCGGCCAGGAAACCATTCACCTGAACCTTTTCGTCCGGGTGGTGCATAAACCGGTTCGGATAGTCATTCACTGGCGCAATCTGTCGCTGCCGGTAGCAGCTGATCACTTCGGCCATCAGGGCGTCGTGGTATACGCGAACGGTCATACGGGGGTTATTCAGCCACCGACCACTATTGTGAACTTGTTCCAGCAACAGGGTTTCGGTGAATCTGGCCGTCTGCAGCACTTCAATCCGTACTCGGCCCAGGTACTGATTCTCCCGGTGCAGTTCGAACTCGCATACGGGCTTGCCGTCAGCCTCAAGCTGGCGCAGCTTGTGCAGGCGCTGATAATTGCCGTCGCACAGCGCTCCCAACTGGCGCAGATCCGGCACATACTGCTTGGGCCGTTTTACCCACTCCGTCATGCTTGCCACTCCCGCCGCAATCGCTCCCTGTTCAGTTGCAGCCACTGGATGGCAATAATCGCGGCGGCGTTATTGATGCGGCCATCGGCAATCATGGCAAAACACTCATCAGCCGAAACCACGTGGCTGAGAATGTCCTCGTGCTCATGCTCCATACCGAAAACACCCCCGGCCCCGACGGTGCTGATCTGACCGCAATACAGGTGAATCATTTCCGTGGTACCGCCTGGGGACACCAGGTAATCGCAGATCTTATCCAGGCGACTGAAACTGAGCCCCGCCTCTTCCTGACCTTCTCGCTGGGCCACCTCTTCCGGGCTCTCGCCATCCTCATTCATGCCCGCAACAAGCTCCAACAGCCAGGGAGACTGATTACGGCCGAGCGCCCCCAAACGAAACTGCTCCAGAAGCACAACCTCGTCGCGCCCCGGATCATATGGCAGCACGCAGGTGGCATCACCGCGGATGAACAGTTCCCGGGTAAATACGGGCATGTCGCGGCCATCGAAGCGCGGATGCGTCAGCCAGAGTTTGTCCATGCGGAAGAAACCCTGGAACACGGTTTCGCGTTTTTCGACTTTGACGTCGCTGGCGTTGAACTGGAATGGTTTTGGCATTACTGCTTCCGGTTGCGCATTCGGCCTTGAACGATAGCCGGAGCCACGGCGGGGTGCAAGTTAACACCCCGCCAGGCTCGGATTCACGCTATGATGGAAGCATGTAGCGGCGGGTCAGACCTTGTCGTAGATCTTGCTGCCTGATTCCACGAACTCCCGCGATTTCGCCTGCATACCGGCATCAATCGCCGATACTTCGTCGATACCTTGCTCTGCCGCGTAATCCCGGACCTCCTGGGAGATTTTCATGGAACAGAACTTGGGGCCGCACATGGAGCAGAAATGCGCCACTTTGGCCGATTCCTTGGGCAGGGTTTCGTCGTGGTAGGCGCGGGCCGTATCCGGATCCAGCCCCAGGTTGAACTGGTCTTCCCAGCGGAACTCGAATCGTGCTTTGGAAAGCGCATTATCACGAATCTGGGCACCCGGGTGCCCCTTTGCGAGATCTGCAGCATGGGCGGCAATCTTGTAGGTGATGATGCCGGTTTTCACGTCGTCCTTGTTGGGCAGTCCAAGGTGTTCCTTGGGCGTGACATAGCAAAGCATGGCACAACCGTACCAACCGATCATGGCGGCCCCAATGCCAGAGGTGATGTGATCATAGCCCGGGGCAATATCGGTGATCAGAGGCCCGAGCGTATAGAACGGCGCTTCGTCACAGCATTCCAGCTGTTTGTCCATGTTCTCCTTGATCAACTGCATCGGCACATGGCCGGGGCCTTCGATCATGCACTGGACGTCGTGCTTCCAGGCAATTTTGGTGAGTTCTCCGAGGGTTTCCAGTTCACCAAACTGGGCAGCATCATTGGCATCGGCAATAGAGCCCGGGCGCAAGCCATCACCAAGACTGAAGGAGACATCATAGGCCTTCATGATTTCGCAGATGTCTTCAAAGTGCTCGTACAGGAAGCTTTCCTTGTGGTGAGCCAGGCACCACTTGGCCATGATGGAGCCACCTCGGGACACGATGCCGGTGGTGCGTTTGGCGGTCAGTGGTACGTGGTGCAGGCGTACGCCGGCATGGATGGTGAAGTAATCCACGCCCTGCTCCGCCTGTTCAATCAAGGTGTCGCGGAAGATTTCCCAGGTCAGGTCTTCGGCCACGCCGCCGACTTTTTCCAGGGCCTGGTAGATGGGCACGGTGCCGATGGGAACCGGGGAGTTGCGAATGATCCATTCCCGGGTTTCGTGAATGTTCTTGCCGGTGGACAGATCCATGATGGTATCCGCTCCCCAGCGAATGCCCCAGGTAAGCTTTTCCACTTCCTCTTCAATGGAGGAGGTCACTGCCGAGTTGCCGATGTTGCCGTTGATCTTCACCAGGAAGTTGCGGCCGATGATCATCGGTTCGATTTCCGGGTGGTTGATATTGGCTGGAATGATGGCGCGGCCACGGGCCACTTCGTCGCGGACGAACTCCGGGGTAATTTCTTTCGGCAGGTTGGCGCCGAATGACTGGCCGGGGTGCTGCTCGGCCAGCAATCCATTTTCTCGGGCTTCCTCCAGCTTCATGTTCTCCCGGATGGCAATGTATTCCATTTCCGGCGTGACAATGCCCTGCCGGGCGTAATGCATCTGGGACACATTGTTACCGGGTTTGGCTCGCAGGGGTTTGCGCTCATCCATAAACCGGAGCGGATCCAGAGTCGGATCTTTCATACGCCGGCGGGTAAACTCAGAGGTATACCCTTCCAGTTGTTCGACATCGCCGCGTTCGGCAATCCATGCAGCGCGCACCGGCGGCAGCCCCTTGCGCAGATCGATGCTGGCTTCCGGGTCTGAATAGGGCCCGGAGGTGTCGTACACCACCACTGGCGGATTCTTTTCCCCGCCCATTTCGGTGGGGGTGTCACCCACAGTAATTTCCCGCATAGGCACGCGCAGATCGGCTCGGCTACCCTGCACGTATATTTTTCGTGAGCTTGGTAATGGTTTGATTGCTGCGGAGTCTACTTGTGCGGAATCGCTCAGGTAGGATGGGATGTCCGTCATCGTCTGCTCCCGTTTTGCTCAGGTGGTCGGGTCGCGTATGACGGAGTATGCCGAAGATATTCCGAAACCTACTTCTGGCATGATTCGTGCGGTCTTAATCCCTACGCCGGTATTATCCGGATCAGGTCGCGGGTTCTGCGTTGCAATCTCAGCCGATCACCGGTTTAAGGCGATTCAGCACCCCGTCAAGACGCGATAAATAATCTGTTTTGCTCACAAAATGAGTGAGCTTTTCAAGTGTAGAGACGGGAACGATTATTGTCCATAATGGGCCACCAATACCTTTGGGTCACAGTCGGGGTAAACCCGCGCTCTGTACGTTGACCTGCCGATACCTGTGTCCAGATCACGGATGCCCGGAGATAGTTTTCAGGAGCAATAATGAAGAAACGTTTACTTCCAGGTTTGATCACCCTGCTGGCCGCCCAGCCCGCTTTCTCTCTGGATCTTGTGGAGGCTTATGAGCAGGCACTGTCATACGACTCCGGCATCGCCTCTGCGCTGGCACAGTTTCAGGCCCAGCAAGCGGCCAGCGATGTGAGCAAGAGCACCCTGTTACCACAGGTTGGTGCGTTTGCCGAGGCCAACCACACAGATTTCGACGCTGAGAACGGCCCGGGAGACAGCTACAAGTCATTCAACTACGGAGTTCAACTGTCGCAACCGGTTTTCCGCGCCGACAACTGGTTCCGTTACGATGCCAGCCAGTTCCAGACCGAAGCAGCCCAAGCCCAGTACAACCTGGCCCAGCAACAACTGATTCTGGATGTTGCAACCGCCTATTTTAATGTCCTGCGCGCTCAGGATACCGTTGCAACAGCCCGCGCGACTGAAGCGGCCATCCAGCGCCAGTACGAACAGGCTCAGGAACGTTTCGATGTCGGCCTGATCGCGATCACCGAAGTGTACGAGGCCCGCGCCAGCTATGACGACAGCAAGAGCCAGCGCATCGCCGCAGAAAACCAGCTGAATGTCGCCCGCGAGCAGCTGGCGCGACTGACCGGCGAATATGCAGAAGATCTGGAAAACCTGCGCGAGAATTTCCCGCTCGGTCGCCCGGAGCCCATGAATCCGAATGCCTGGGAAACGACCGCCCTGAACCAGAACTGGTCTATCCAGGCCGCTCTATCGCAATTAAATGCCAGCGAAGCCAATCTGAAGGTGGCCAAATCCGGCCATTTGCCAACCCTGGATCTGGTGGCCTCCTACGGCGAGTCCGAGCTGAACGGTGCCCAAAACACGCAGCAGGAAGGCACCCAAGGCGTTATTGGTCTTGAGCTGAATGTGCCCTTGTACATGGGTGGCGGCACCCAAGCCGGCGTGCGCCAGCAACGCTCTCTGGTCACCGCCGCAGAGCAGGACCTGAACACCGTCCGGCGTGATGTACAGGTAAACACCCGCAGCCTGTTCCTCACGGTGAACAACAACGTGGAAACGGCATCGGCACTGGAGCAGACCATCATCTCACGCCGAAGCGCCCTGGATGCCACCCGGGCCGGTTATGACGTTGGCACCCGCAACATCGTGGAAGTGCTGGATGCGGAGCGGGCTTACTACGTTGCCCTGAGGGATTACGCCAATTCGCGGTATGACTACGTGATCAACACCCTGCAACTGAAACAGGCCGCTGGCACCCTGAGCCCCCAGGATCTGGTGGATCTGAACAACTGGCTGAGTGAAGGTGCCCGCGGCATAGAAGCCATGGCAGAAGAAGACCGGACACTGGACGATCCCACCCAGTAATCCTTGCAAAGGCTGGCCCCGGGGAGCTCACCTGAGATGCCCGGGGCTAAAGACGCTCAATAATCCCTTCGACTACCTTATCAAGGGCACCGCGGTTTTTCTGAACGACGCTCAAGGCGCGCTCTCCGTATGCCCGGCATTCTTCTCTGTCAGCCATCAGCTTGCTGATCGCCCTGGCCAGGGCTTCTGCCCCGTCTACCACCTGAACACCGCTGTCCCCCAGCAAGTGCTCATATATGGTTTCAAAGTTGAACACATAAGGACCTGAAAAAACCGGTATACCCCAGGCTGCCGGCTCCAGCGGATTATGCCCCCCCCGTTCAATCAATGAACCTCCGACAAAGGCGATATCGCTGGCACCGTAGAGCATCATCAGCTCGCCCATGGTGTCACCCAGGTAAACCTGGGCCCGGGCAGGGTCATCACTGCGGGAGCGTCGGGCAACCGAGAATCCCTCCCTCTCCGCCAGCTCAGCAACGGAGTCAAAGCGATCCGGATGCCTTGGCACAATGATCAGCAGCGCATCAGGATGATGCTGAAGTATTCCCCGATGAGCATCGAGCAACTGCTGGTCTTCTCCGGAATGCGTGCTGCCGGCAATCCAGACCGGGCGAACCCCCAGTTCCACACGCAGAGCGCGAGACGACGCACGCACCTCATCAGGTATGTCGACATCAAACTTAACACTGCCCGTGACTTCAACGTGGGAGGCGGCAACACCAATGCGCCGAAACCGGTCGGCATCCCGGTCGGCCTGCGCAGCAACCCAGGAAATACTTTTCATGATGGGCGCAGCCAGCCCTTTAACCCGCTCGTAACCCCGGGCGGAACGCTCGGATAATCGCGCGTTTATCAGGAATACCGGAACCCTCCGTCGACGGCACTGGCGGATCATATTGGGCCAGATTTCTGTTTCGAGAATAACGAGAATCCTGGGATTGATGCGATCCAGAAAACGACGGATGGCGCCAGGTGTATCGTATGGGGCATACGCATAGGTTACCCTGTCACCGAACATCTTGCGGGCCTGGGCCAACCCGGTATCGGTCATGGCCGTCATCAGGATGGTGGCGCCCAGATTTCTGGCAAGCAGGCGCCGAACCAGGGGCCCAGCGGCAATGGTTTCACCGACCGATACCGCGTGCACCCAGATAACCGGGCCAGAGATTTCGGGCACCCAACCCAGGCGATGCTGCCAGTCCCGCCGCAGCGCCGGCGCTTTTCGCCCTTGCCACCACAGCCGGATGAGTATGAACGGCAGCGCAAGGCGAATCAGCTGGGAATAGATAAACTGGAACACGCAGGACTCCCGGCAAAACAGTGCGTTATCATAGGGCCAATTTTTATTTGGACGGGCATCTTGCCCCCCGGAAAACCGTTTGTCGATGCAGGATTCACGATTTTGAAGAAGAAGTACCGCAAACTACCGCGAAACACAGACTATTCAGCCTACCGCCATCCTCGGTGGTGGCCAACCTGGCTTGGCATAGCGGCGATGTGGCTGGTGGCCCAGCTGCCCCTGCGCCTGCAATGGTGGCTGGGCAAGATTACTGGCCTGCTGGCCTGGCGGCTGGCGAAAAGCCGGCGTCATATTACCGAAGTGAACATTCGCCTGTGTTTTCCGGAGCTGAACCAGCAGCAACAGGCCGCGCTGGTTCGTAATGCGTTTATTGCCAATGGGATTGGCTTGCTGGAACTTTGTGTGGCCTGGTTCCGCGATCCGTCAAAACTCAAAAAGATAACCAAGGTTCACGGCCTGGAGCATTTCGAGAAGGCGCTTGAAGATGGACATGGCGTATTGTTACTGGGAGGCCACTACAGCACGCTGGACCTGGGTGGCAGCCTGGTCACACAGTTCATCGAAGCAGATGTCATGCAGCGGGATCATAACAACCCGTTGATGAACGCGGTCATGACGAGAGCACGTGAACGTCGCTATGGCACCGTGCTGGGCGCCAGAGACCTGCGGGGCCTGTTTCGCAGCCTGAAGAAAAACCGGGCGGTCTGGTACGCCACAGATCAGGATTACGGCCGAAAAGACATCGTTTTCGCGCCCTTCTTCGGGATTCCAACCGGCACTATTACTGCCACCTCCCGCATAGCTGAACGCAGTAAGTGCAACGTCGTCCCCTTCAGTCATTTCCGCCGGGAAGATGGCCCGGGCTACGATATCTATTTCCACCCTGCCCTGGAGAACTTTCCAAGCGGGGATGATCTCGAGGATGCCACCAGAATCAACGCCATTATCGAGCAGGAAATCCGCAAGGCACCCGACCAGTATCTCTGGATGCATCGGCGCTTCAAGACCCGCCCGGATCAGAACGACCCGGGATTCTACAAACGCCGGTAACGAAGAATTCAGGCAACGCGGAGGCCGGCAGTGCATGCCGGAACACCATGGCCAAACCCGACCCCAGAACGCAGGATGCATCCACACCCGTGGTGTGGCTTCTCACCGACAACAAGCCGGGCCACCGGAATCAGCTGAAGGGGCTTGGCAATCGGCTTCGTGTCCTGGCGGGAGCCAGCACGTACTGGGTTGAGGCCTCACGTATAAAGGTACCGCTGTGGCGGGCATTGCTGGCTTCTCCGCCCCAAATGGATGCGTCACTGCCTCGCCCCGATCTTGTCATCGCGGCGGGGTCTGGCACGCATCGCCTGCTGCTTTCACTGCGAAAACTTCGTGGAACACGAACACTGGTCGTTATGAAGCCAGCGTTCCCACTATCTCTGGTCAGCGGCGCCCTGATTCCGGCCCATGATCGCGTGCAGTCAGGTCCGCGGATTCTGTTAACCGAGGGCGTTCTGAATACCATCACACCCCTGGCCAGAATCACCGAGAAACGGGAAGCGCTGCTACTCATTGGCGGGCCATCTCCGCATTTCGACTGGGACGACGATGTTGTCCTCGGCCAGATATCCCACCTGATTGGTCAGTACCCCGACTGGCGCTGGACCATCAGCACCTCCCGAAGAACACCAGAGCCCATGCAGGAACGCCTTAACGAAATGGCCGAACTGCGGATTACCGTTGTTCACCCTGAGCAGACCCATGAGGACTGGCTGAGCCACCAACTTTCTGCCTCACGGGCGGTCTGGGTGACCCCGGACAGCATGTCCATGGTCTGTGAAGCGGCAACCTCCGGCGTGCCAACAGGACTTTTCGAGCTACCGGCCAGATCCGGCAGCCGGGTTGTGGAAGGTGTGGAGCGATTGATACAAGGCGGGTATGTTGCCCAGTGGACGGACCACGCCAGCGTAATGGCAGGCCGGGCCGATCATGACCGATCTCTCTGGGAAGCCAACCGTGCAGCCCGGTGGGTACTTGAGAGCGGGTTACTGCCAAAGGCCCACAGAACCAATCCACGCCTGCAGAAGGGGGCCCAACCTTGAGAATTCTCCAGGCACTTCCGGCGCTGTACAGCGGCGGCGTTGAAAGAGGCACCGTCGAGTTCGCAGCCGACCTCGTCAAACGCGGCCACGAGTCCTTTGTCGTCTCCAAGGGCGGCCCCATGGCGGAGCAATTACGAGGACAGGGTTCAACGCATATCTTCATGCCAATTCACCGGAAGAGTCCAGCATCCTTCGGGCAAATCCTGCCGATGCGAAAGCTGCTTCTTGAACTGAAGCCGGACATCGTTCATGTCCGCTCGCGCATGCCCGCCTGGATAATTTTCCTGGCCCTGAAAAGCATTCCGAAGCAGCAGCGCCCCGCTGTTGTATCCACCTTCCATGGCATGTATTCGGTAACACCCTACAGCGCCATCATGACCCGGGCCGATCACATCATTGCCGTGTCCCAGTGCGTGCGGGATTACGTGATGAACAATTACCCGGTTCCCGAGGAGAAGCTGACGGTCATCCAGCGGGGGGTCGATGTGGATGCCTTTCATCAACGGGAGCTTACACAGCAATGGCTGGACCGCTGGTTCCGTCAGTACCCACAGCTTGTCGGCAAGAAAATCATTATGATGCCCGGGCGGATTTCCCGCTGGAAAGGCCAACTGGATTTCCTGGCCATGATGTCGAAACTGGTGCAGGACCGGCCCGATTGCCATGGCATTATTGTGGGAGGTGCAGAACCGGGCAAAGAGCATTTCCTGGATGAACTGGAAAAGGAAAGGGCACGCCTGGATCTGACCGACAAGGTCAGCTTTCTTGGCCAGCGCAATGACATGACCAACTTGTACCTGCTCGCCGAGGTGGTCTGCCATATGAGCACCAAACCGGAACCTTTTGGCCGAACAGTGACCGAGGCTCTGGCCTCGGGAACACCGGTTGTAGCCTATAATCGGGGAGGAGCGGCGGAAACACTCCAGGCCTGCTTCAGGCATGGGCTGGTGACACCGGACAACGTGGAGGAATTTGCCCAAGCGGTTTCCCGGCTGCTGGATGCCAAACCGCCGGCCATCGAGATCCCCTATCGGTTCAGGTTGGAAGCACAAACCGAAGCAACCTTGCGGGTTTATGAGAACGTGCTGAATAACGCAACCGGCCGATCATGACGTCTTGCAACCAATTAACCATTGCCCTTCTTGTCGCCACACCCGGAACCACCTGGGGCGGCATGGAACAGCACACCGCGGATCTGGCGGGTGCGCTCGCGGTACGCGGGCATAGAGTCCATGTGCTGGGCCATAAAGCCTACCGGGACAAATTCCCTGCCGACGTCCAGTTTCATCCATTGCCGGTTCAACTCGGGCGACGGAACCTCTGGCTGCAATTGGCTCTCCGCCGGCGACTTCGCGAATTATCACCCGATATCCTGCACGCCCAGGGCAATAAGGCAGCGCAACTGGCCGGCAAAACAGGAAAACTTGCCCGTGTGCGAGTCGGTACGGTGCACGGCACCAAATCCAGCCACAAGGCATTTGATCGCCTCGACGAGATCGTTGCAGTAAGCCCGAGGATCCTGGGATCTCTGCGACACCCCCATAAACACCTGATCTACAATGGTGTCGACTCAGAACGCAAAAAAAATAACTCGGACGATGGCCCCAACCTTCCGGCAGGTGTCACCAATGTGATCGCCGTGGGGCGCCTGGAACCCGTAAAAGGTTTTGATGCGCTGATCAGGGCCTGGGCCCTGCTTGGCCCAGCCAGGGACACATGTCACCTGACCATATTCGGCGAAGGAAGCCAGCGCCCACAACTGGAACAGCTAATCCGCAAGTCAGAACTGGATCATTCGATCACCCTGGCAGGTTTTAGCCAGAACCTGGCGCCTGTCTACGGCAAAGCCGACATGACAGTGATCAGCTCCGAGCGGGAAGGATTTCCCTATGTGCTGGCCGAGTCGCTCATCTATGGTTGCCCGGTTGTCTCCACTCCGGTATCGGGGCCTCGTGATCTTCTGCCGCCTTCCTCTCTCAGCAAGGGACACCAGGACAGAGACCTTGCCCGCTTGATGACCCAGGCGTTCGCCAACCTGGAAAAACTGAAACAGAGCCAGCAGTCCGCTATGGCATTCGCACGTGAAACTATGACGATCACAGCCATGGCGGAACAAACAGAAGCCCTTTATCGGAAAGCCCTCTCTGAGCGCAGGGCCACCTAGAAGTGATTTGGACGCACGGACTACTTCCGGGCACGTTCCTCCTCACACTCAGACAACATCTGAATCTCCCGAGCCTTTGCCAAGCGCATAAAGTTCCGGTTAGCAGCAATAATCGCAACGCTAAGGCCAAACCAGCCGTTCAGAATCTGGCGGTGCAGCAGGTAATATTTCAGGAACTTCAGGGGAAACTCGGCAAACAGGCGGGGGCTGGAAATTCGGCGCCCCTTTGCGGCGATAAAGCGGGCCTGCTCCGTAGACAACTGGCAGTACTTGCGCTCCATCTGCTCCAGGGAAATCAGCGTTCGATGCAACACGTCGCCCTTGAGGTCCACGACCCGGCCTGATTTCACCTGGGGTCGGTCATTGTTACTGTCTTTTTCGGCCTCAATCACCGCCTTGTTCCGATTATAGAGTCTCAGAATTTTTTTCGATTTATCGTGTCGGAACGGATGACGGGGGTCCGGCTGGGACAGCACCCAGCGCATCCTAAACCCCGCAATATCCGAGTCAACCGGCCTTGAAAACAGGGCCTTGATATTGGCCACAAGCTCGTCCGACAACACTTCATCCGCATCCAGATCCAGAACCCAGTCATTGCGACACAGACTTGCGGCAAAAGCTTTCTGGCAGGCAAACCCCTGCCAGTCGTTATGGACAAACCGGGCGCCCGCCGCTTCTGCAATTTCGCGCGTTCGGTCAGTACTCCCGGAATCGACTACGATAATCTCATCAACCCAGCCGGAAACCTTCGCCAGGGATTCAGGCAATCGCAGTTCTTCATTCTGGGTGATGTAATAAACGGACAACGGCAGCTTCATCAAAATTCCTGGTATCTGGGCAATCAGTTTACGGACTGGTCAAAACAATATCATGGTTGCCTTATGATAAGATGACGCGCCTGATTTTGATGTTTTTCTTGGCATTCTTTAACTCAAGCCCGGAGTGTGCAGATGATTCACCCCGTCATTATGGCTGGCGGTACCGGCTCGCGCCTTTGGCCAATGTCGCGCCAGCTGAATCCGAAACAGTTCCTGAAACTGACCAACGGCCCCCTGTCGATGCTGCAGGCCACCGTTGCGCGGCTTGAGGGCTTGGATGCAGCAAACCCTCTTCTGATTTGCAACGAGGAACACCGGTTCCTGGCTGCTGAACAAATGCGGCAATCCGGCCACGAAGAGACGCGGATCATTCTGGAGCCCTGTGGCCGAAACACGGCGCCGGCCATTGCATTGGCAGCACTGCAGCTGACCGAGGCCGCGGAGAACAACGCCGAAGATCCACTCATGCTGGTCCTGGCAGCCGACCACCTGATCAAGGACGTGACCGCCTTTCAGGAAGGGGTGAAGAAGGCTATTCCGCTGGCGCGGGAAGGAAAGCTGGTCACCTTCGGCATTGTCCCGAACCATCCGGAAACCGGCTACGGCTATATTCATCGTGGCACGGAACTGGGCCCTGACAGCTACCTGGTGGACAAGTTCGTCGAAAAGCCGGACCAGGCGACCGCCAATGGCTACCTGGATTCCGGCGAGTACCTCTGGAATAGCGGGATGTTCCTGTTTGGTGCCCGTCAATACCTCGAGGAGCTGGAAGCCCATCGCCCCGATATCCTGGCCGCGTGCCGTGCTGCCATCGCAGATACTGCCGATGACCTGCACTTCACCCGGATCAACGCCGAACGATTCGCAGAATGCCCCTCAGACTCGGTGGACTACGCCGTCATGGAGAAGACCGACAAGGCCGCCGTGGTTTCCCTGGATGCCGGCTGGAGCGATATCGGCTCCTGGTCCGCGCTCTGGGAAGTCAGCGACAAGGACGCGGACGGCAACAGCCTGACCGGCGACGTGATTACCCACAACACCGCCAACACCCTGGTCCGTGCCGATAGCCGGCTGGTAGCAACGGTTGGTGTGGACAACCTGGTGGTTATCGAAACCAAGGATGCCCTGCTGGTTGCCCACAAAGACAGCGTTCAGGACGTCAAAACCGTGGTGGAGCGACTCAAGTCCGACGGCCGTCACGAGCATATGAATCACCGGGAAGTCTACCGGCCCTGGGGGGTTTACGACTCTATAGATAACGGCAAGCGCTACCAAGTAAAACGCATTACCGTGAAGCCTGGCGCCAAGCTTTCTGTGCAGATGCATCACCACAGGGCAGAGCACTGGATTGTGGTCAGCGGGACAGCCAAGGTCACCAATGGTGACGATTCCTATCTTGTTACGGAAAACCAGTCCACGTATATCCCAGTCGGCCAGGTCCATTGCCTTGAAAATCCCGGCGTGATCGACCTGGAGCTGATTGAGGTGCAGTCCGGATCCTACCTGGGCGAAGACGACATAGTGCGATTTGAGGACCGGTACGGCAGAGCATGAGTAAGTTCAAGTATTACCTGATCGCGGGTCTGTTGCGGATTGTCAGCCTGTTACCATTAGGTGCTGCTCAATTCATTGGTAAATGGTCAGGATTGCTTGCCTGGAAACTTGGAGGCAAGCCAAGAAAGATAACGGATACCAACCTCGATATCTGCCTGCCCGAACTCACGAAAGAGGAACGCCGGGAGCTGTCCAGAAATTCTCTGGCCCACACCGGAATGACAGCTCTGGAAATCCCCCTGATGTGGGAATGGCCAGTGGATAAATGTCTGGGACTGATCAAGCAGACTGAAGGACTGGAGCTGGTCGAAGAAGCTCTGTCGACCGGCAGGGGCTTGATACTGCTAGCCCCCCATCTGGGTAACTGGGAGCTGGCCGGGCTGTATTTTTCTTCCCGCTATAAAATGGCAGCGCTCTACAGCCCCCCTCACATCAAGGAATTTGAAGACTACATGATCCGCGTTCGCGGCCGCCTTGGCTCCGAACTGGTTCGCGGCGACCGTAAAGGCCTGATGCGCCTGATGGGCATTTTGAAGGAAGGAGGTGTGGCCGGCATCCTTCCGGATCAGTCCCCACGCGGCAAAACCAACGCCTACGCCCCGTTCTTTGGCATGGATGTGATGACAATGACACTGGTGGGAAAATTGGTTCAGAAAACCGGGGCCAACGTGCTGGTGACCTACGCCGAGCGCCTGCCCAACGGTGAAGGCTTCAAGATCCTGGTCACCCGGGCAGAACCCGGCATTGGCGCCGACGACACAGTCGCCGGGGCCACTGCCCTTAATCAGTCCGTGGAAAAGGTGGTGCGGATGGCCCCTGAGCAGTACCAGTGGGAGTACAAACGCATGCGGCACCGGCCGCCGGGGAACCCGAATCCTTATAAGCCCGGGCAGATTTGCGACTAAACGCCCAGCTGTCAGGAACCCCCTTGGGATTGCAGGGTTGCGGAGTAGAGGTCTAGGTAACGCTCCGCCACCGATGCAGGGCTGAACGCAGTTAATCCTGCCTGGGCAGCGTCTGTGAGAGCGGCGGCCTGCTCCGGGTTATCGAGGATAAACTGAATCGCTGAAGCCAAAGCCTCCGGGTCACCCGGGGATACCAGAAGACCATTCGTTTTATCTGAGATCAGGTCAGGAATGCCTCCGGCTTTGGCCCCAACCACCGGCACATGATGTTGCATGGCCTCAAGAATCGTTGAGCCAAGCCCCTCTGAGAGTGAAGGGAACACAAAGACATCCAAGGATGCCAGCCAATCCCCGACATTATCTTTATGCCCCAGAAAACTGACGTTGGGCAAACCCTGTGCCTGGGACTTGAGCCACTGTTCATCTGGCCCTTCTCCCAGGAAAATGAACTGCACGTCTGGCCTGAGGTTGCCCAGCAAACGCGCTGCCTCAATCGTGATGTGATAACCCTTGTGCTTCAGGAGGCGCCCCACTTGGCCAACCAGGCGTTTGGCGGGATACTGCTGCCGGATAGCTTCGACGGCGTTTGCTGCGGTGGGAAAGCCTGAGAAACTCGACGGAATGATGACAGTGTCCACACAGCCCAGTCGCTGTTGAACAACAGATTCAATGGCGGAACTCAGGCAGGCGACGGTCGAGGCTCCGCCATAAGCCGCAGACGTCAGCCGCCCGGTTCCGATGGGATTATCGACTCGCCGTGTGACGACGTAAGGCGTTTTACGCAGGCGGGACTCGATCCAGGCCCAGTAGACTGATTTACCGTCGTGGCAATGAACGAGGTCCCAATCCCCCTTGCCGTGGCCCAGCAGAAAATGTGCAGTCTCTCGCCTACCGAGCGATTGGATGCTTTCCAGCTCTGCCCATAGACGACTCCCCGGTCTGGCCACCAGCGTTTGCTGAATACCGCGCTTCGCCAGCTCCCGAATCAGGTTTACGGTCTGGCGCTCACCACCGGAAAAACCTCCGGCCAGATTTACGTGGCAAATGTGCATACCAACTCGGCCCCGTCGATGTTTTAATGGCGGCAGTGTAAGAGATCGACCATGAAAAGGACATAACACTGTGAAGCTACTTGTAATCAGCTCCTATGTAGATACTTGGAATTCTGTTCGGCCTGAAGCCGAAATGCTGATCGGACTGGCAAAGTTGGGTGTCGAAGTTGAGCTGATGACACAAACGGATGCGGAGTACCGCTCTCGTTTTGAAGAAAACGGCATCAAGGTGCACGGCTTCCATCCCCGCAAGAAAATAGAGCCAGACGCCATTCGTCGCATTCGTCACCTGCTGATCGAGGGCAAGTTTGACGCAGTGTACTGCTTTAACAACAAGGCCATCGCTAACACCAACCTTGCGGCAATCGGCCTGCCAGTCAAAGTTATGACCTATCGAGGCCAAACCGGCAATATCAGCCGCTGGGACCCAAGTGGCTACCTGACCCACCTAAGCCCACGGGTGGATCGAATTATCTGTGTTTCCAAAGCAACCCGCGATGATCTAAAAAAGCACGTCTGGGGCAACAAAAACAAAGTTTGTACGGTCTATAAAGGCCACGATCTCGACTGGTACCAGGATACTCCGGTAGACCTCAAACAATTCGGCGTACCGGATGGCGCCTTTGTGGTTGGGTCGGTGGCAAATATCCGCCCCAGAAAAGGACTGCCAATTCTGCTGAAAGCCACAAACCTTTTACCCGTGGACAGCAACATCCACCTATTGCTCGTGGGCCGAGGAATGGACAATCCAGAGGTTCAGACTCTAATCCAGGCCAGCCCGATGGCCGACAGAATTCACCTGACTGGATTTAGAAAAGACGCGCCGGCCATCATTGCGTCCTGCCAGGTATCCGTGCTGGCTTCAACCAAACGGGAGGGGCTTCCAAAAACGGTGATTGAAGCTATGGCCTATGGCGTTGCACCGATCGTCAGCGATACCGGAGGGAGTGCAGAGCTCATTGAAGATGGTGTATCCGGCATACGCGTAACGCCCGGTAGCGCTGAAGAAATTGCTGCAGGCATTCAGCGGCTGCATGAATCCCCAGAGCTATGCACCAATATGGGTCAAAGCGCCCAAAAAAGAATCGCCTCGCACTTTCATGTACAGCAGTCGTCTGAAGCCCTTTTGAAGGTGCTGAACGAAACCGTCAACGGCGAGTTTTAATCCAGAGCGCTGCGTATTTGTTAAAGGCATAAATGGCGGTGGTGACGGCCAACAAAAACCCATGCCGGCCGTCCAGAAACCCTCTTTGAAGCAGATACTTTCGGACAAAGGCGCCAACGCCGTGGATGCATGCAGAGAGCAGGGATGCTGTCTTGCCGCGGCGGGCCCGCCCTTCGGCCCAATCCTCAGCATAGCGAACAGATTTCGCCATATACTCCGGGAAATTAGTGGCAGTATAGTGCAGAAGATCCCCTTCAAGCGTTTCCACGCTGGCATCCGGACAGTGCACCTTTTCGTGCACCAACGCATCGTCATACCGGTATTCTTCGCGGCGGTATAACCGAACCACTTTATCGGGATACCAGCCGGAGTGCCGGATAAAGCGGCCAAAAAACCACGACAACCGCTTTACCTGAAACACCTGCTTCGCCCTTGCCTGCTCGATGGCGTGCTGAATGGAGGAGGCCAGCTCAGGGGTGACCACTTCGTCGGTATCGATCCAGAACAACCACTCGCCCTGTGCGTGGCTTTGGGCCCTCTGACGCTGCGGACCAAAGCCTGGCCAGTCGTCCGATTTGAAAATGCGCGCCCTGAATCGCTCGGCGACGGCCAGCGTATCGTCCGTCGAACCAGAGTCCAGCACTACAATCTCATCGGCAAAAGCCAGACTCTCCAGGCATTTGGCAAACTCAGGCCCTGCGTTCTTAGTGATCAGTACCGCGCTGAGTTTCACTGGCAAGCCTCCAGAACCCGCTGCACGGAAATACCGGTCAAGCAATTGTAATGACCAAAACGGCAGGTCCGCTCAAAGCAGGGACTACACTCCACCGGATGCCGGACAATCGTCGCCTTATCCGTCAGCGGAGGCGTGAAATCCGGGCTGGTGGAACCGTAGATGGCAACCACATCAGCACCAGAAGCGGCGGCCACGTGCATCAAGCCGGAATCGTGACTGACCACTTTGCGGCAATGACTGAACAGGTCCACGGTATCTTCCAGGCGGGTTTTGCCACAAAGATTGAACACGCCTTCCTGACCATTGGCAATCTGGTCACCCGGCTCCACATCTTTCGGACCGCCCATAACCCATACTTGAAAACCCTGCTGTACCAGTTTTTCGGCGAGCGCCCGGTGGCTTTCAAGAGGCCACTGCTTTGCTGGGCCGAACTCCGCACCAGGGCAGATGGCAATGGCGGGGCGTTCCGGGTCCAGGCCCAGCTTGCCCATCACGTCGTTCAGGTTTGTCTTGTTAATCGTCAGTGACGGTTGTGGCACATCAAACTGATAGGTTTCGTAATCCGCCTTGCTGGCCCCAAGCCCCATGTAACGCCACACGGTTTTGTCAGTGATGGTAGAGCCGTCTCGAGTCGGGTGTCTGCGCCGGGCATCGGTCAGCAGAATCGAGCGTCCTTCCCCACTGAAACCAACCCTCTCGGGAATGCCTGCAAAGAAAGGGATCAAAGAGGACTTGAACGAACGCGGCAGGACAATGGCTTTATCATACCCTTTTAGCATTCTGGCCAGTCGCCACTGAGCCTTCAGGGCCAGCTGACCACTTTTCCAGGGTGCCGCGATGCCTGTGTTGACCTCAGGCATACGCGCGATGATCGGGAGCGACCACCCGGGAGCCAGCACGTCGATTTCTGCTTGCGGGTCCTGTTGTTTGAGGGACATGAACAGCGCCTGGGCCATGACCATGTCACCCACCCAGGACGGCCCTACCACCAGGTATTTCATCGGTCCAGCCAGGCCAGATAGCTCTCAACACCACTGGCCACATCAGCAAACTCAGCGGTGTAGCCAACATCACGCAAAGCGGTAATATCGGCCTGGGTAAAGCTCTGATAGCGCCCTTTCAGCTCATCCGGGAAGGGAATGAACTCAACACTGCCCTTGCCGTGGTAGCGGATAACAGCCTGAGCCACATCCAGAAACGACTGGGCGCGCCCTGTACCCAGGTTGAAAATGCCGGACTGTTCGGGGTTGTCGTAGAACCAGAGGTTAACCTTGCAGACATCATCCACGTAAACGAAATCCCGCTGCTGACCACCATCAGAGTAACCATCCCACCCCTCGAACAGCTTGGGGTTCTGGCCGGCCTTGATCTGCTCGTGCAGGTGATAGGCAACCGAAGCCATCTTGCCCTTGTGCTGCTCCCTGGGGCCGTACACGTTGAAGTAGCGGAAACCAACAATCTGGCTGCGGGCGGAGGGCAGAATCTTGCGCACATACTGGTCAAACTGCCACTTGGAATAACCGTAAACGTTCAGCGGCCGCTCGCACTCCCGCTCTTCACGGAATTCGTCACTGGCACCGTAGACCGCCGCGCTGGACGCGTAGAGGAACGGCACCTTGCGATCAAGGCACCAGTGCAACAACACCTTGGAGTAGGTGTAGTTGTTCTCCATCATGAACTTGCCGTCCCACTCGGTGGTGTCTGAGCAGGCACCTTCATGGAACACGGCACGGATACCCATGGGCAAATCGTTGGCTTTCACCCGTTCCAGAAACTCACCTTTGTCCATGTAGTCCGTGACATCTAGCTCCGCCAGATTCCGGAAACGGGTACCGTCGGTCAGATCGTCCACCACCAGAATATCGGTTTCGCCACGCAGGTTAAGGGCGTGAATAATGTTGGCTCCAATGAAACCGGCACCGCCAGTGACGACAATCATGGTAAGGCTCCTGAAATTTCTGTGCGGACAGGCCAGAAGATGGCCACTGTGTTCAGCCGTAATACTAACCTCTTTTGTAGACGCCTAAAACAACCAGAGCCCGAGTCTCCATCGGCCAGAACCATGATGAACACTGGATTAACGGGCGGTTAGTCTGTGAAAAAGCATATGGGACGCCTGTTGCGGCCATGGTACACTTCGCGTTTGGAACTGGTGCTGCCGCACCGGGTCGACTTTGGGATTGATCATACCGGAGGCTCACATGTCCCAGCAAAGCAGTTACCTCGCCACCCTGGAACGGCACCGCAAAACTTTTGCCGTGATGGAAGAACACCAGGAAGCCGTCGAGCAACTGTTGGAGCTGACGCGCCAAAGCCTGAAACGGGGCGGCAAGATCATCTTTCTGGGCAACGGTGGCAGTGCCGCAGATTCGCAGCATTTGGCAGCCGAGTTTATGGTCCGCTATAAAAAAGAGCGCGGCCCCCTGGCATCCATCGCCCTGACCACAGACACCTCCATTCTGACGGCACACCCGAACGACTACGAATTCGAGACCGTATTCGAGCGGCAAGTTCTGGGGCTGGGCAAGCCGGAAGACCTGGTGATCGGCCTGACCACCTCCGGCCAGAGCGAGAACATCAACCGTGCCCTGAAAGCCGCAAACGACCTGGGCGCAGCAACCGTTGCCCTTACCGGCCGGGACGGAGGCAAAGTCAGAGACATCGCGAAGCTATCTATTATTATTCGTAGCGACGAAACCGCCCGTATCCAAGAGGCCCATATGTTCATCGGCCACTGGCTGTGTGAAGCGATGGATGAGGTGGTGCTGTCCGGAGGCCTTGACTGATGCTTGACCTGGCCCGGCTGGACCAGCTTCAGAATGCTTCTGTTCTGGTGATCGGCGATGTGATGCTTGACCGCTACTTCATTGGCGACACCAACCGCATATCACCAGAGGCGCCGGTGCCGGTGGTGCGCGTTGCCCACACCGAAGACCGTGCCGGTGGTGCCGCCAACGTTGCCAGGAACATTGCCCACCTCGACGGCCAAGCTGCCATTCTTGGCATCATCGGCAACGACACAGACGGTCGTTTGCTGAAAGACCTCCTTATCAAGGAGAAAGTCCACTCCGAACTGCTGGAGCTGGACGACGCCCGCACCATCTCCAAGACGCGAATCATTTCCCGCCATCAACAGATGGTTCGGCTGGACATGGAAGACACCTTCCCCGTCGCACAGGCCGAGAGTGTCAAGCAACGCTATGCCGAACTGATCGAGCAATACAACACGGTCATCATCAGCGACTACGCCAAAGGCACCCTCGCCTGTGTTGGCGACTTGATCCAGGCTGCGCGAAAGGCCGGCAAGCAAGTGCTGGTGGACCCGAAAAGCAAAGACTTCTCCCTGTATCGTGGCGCAACTGTCATTACCCCGAATCTGAGTGAGTTCAAGGCCGCCGGCGGAGATGCCTCCTCAGATGACGCCATGCTGAGCTCGGCCCGCGCCATGCTGACCGACGCGGGCATCGATACCATGCTGCTGACCCGCAGCGAGCAAGGCATGAGCCTGATCACCCCGACGGAGCACCACCATTTCCCGGCGGAAGTCCTGGAAGTGAGTGACGTCACCGGTGCCGGTGACACCGTGATCGCCACCCTGGGCACCCTGCTGAGTGCCGGGTTTGATCTGAAAGACGCGGCCTGGCTGTCCAACCTTGCGGCCGGCATCGTGGTGGCCAAACTAGGCGCCGCAACCGTTTCCCCGGAGGAACTGGCGGCCCGCGCCAGCCATCAGTGGTCGGCCAAGACCAGCGGCTACCACCCCAGCGTCGAGCAGAGCCTGCTGCACATTGACTACGCCCGCCAACAGGGCGAGCGGATTGTCTTTACCAACGGCTGCTTCGATATCCTGCACGCCGGCCATGTGCGTTACCTGGCGCAGGCTAGGGCTCTCGGTGACCGGCTGGTCGTGGGGTTAAACTCCGATGCTTCCGTGCGTCGCCTTAAAGGCGAAGAACGCCCGGTAAACTCGCTGGAAGACCGGATGGAAGTGCTATCCGCCCTGGCTTGCGTGGACTGGGTCATCCCCTTCGGTGACAACACTGTGGAGAACGACACCCCCGAGCAACTCATCAAACGGGTGAATCCGCAGGTGCTCGCCAAAGGCGGCGACTACTCCATCGACACCATCGTCGGCGCGGACTTTGTTCAGGAAAACGGCGGTGAGGTTGCCATCCTGCCCACGGTTGAAGGCCGTTCCACCACCGGGCTGATCAAGAAAGTTCGAGGCTGACTTGTCTGCGCCACGCTCCATCTGCCTGCTGCGCCTGTCGGCCATCGGCGACACCTGCAACGCCGCTGCCGTAGTGAATGCCATCCGGCAACATTACCCGGAAGCTGAGATCACTTGGGTGATAGGCAAGGCCGAAGCCGCGCTGATGGCAGGCATGGACGGCGTCAACTTTGTCGTGTTTGACAAGAAGCGGGGCATGGCCGCGTACCGCAACCTTCGGCGCCAACTCCAGGGCAAACGATTTGACGCCCTGCTACTGATGCAAGTCGCCCTGAGAGCGAATCTCGCCAGCTTGTGTATTTCCGCCAAGCGGCGAATTGGCTACGACAAAGCCAAAAGCAAAGAGCTGCACAGCCTGTTTATCAACGAGCGGATCGAGCCAACGGACAAGGTCCATGTGCTGGACAATTTCCGACAGTTCCAGAAATCGCTGGGCATCCCACTCGAAGAGCCCGACTGGAACATTCCGGTTAATGCGGAAGACAGGGGCTGGGCCAAAGCCCAGCTCGACCCGAACACCAGCAAACACCTGATCATCACCGCCGCCGCCTCCAACACCGAGCGGAACTGGCTGCCAGACCGATACGCCGCGGTAGCCGACTACGCCGCCAGTCAGGGTTTTTCCGTGTATCTGTGTGGCGGGCCGGCCGATTATGAAAAGCAATTGGCTGCCAACATTCAGGCCCATGCCAAACATTCCCTGCACAATCTGGTTGGCCAGTCGAGCCTGAAGCAATTGTTCGCCCTGATTGGTGAGGCCAGCCTCGTGCTCGCACCAGACACCGGCCCGGCCCACATGGCCGTTGCTGCCGGCACACCCGTTATTGGCCTCTACGCTCACAGCAACCCGAAACGTACCGGCCCCTACCTTTGGCAAAACTACGTGGTAGACGCCTATACCCCCGCACTGAAGCAGACGCGAGGCGAGACCCCAGAGCAGAGCCGCTGGGGCCAGAGACTCAAGGGCGCAGAGTTGATGGAAAACATCACGACAGAACAGGTTATCGACATGTTGGACCGCTGTATTCAGGAACAGAACCTATGACCAACAAAGCCGTATTTCTGGACCGGGATGGCGTAATCAACGTGGATCACGGCTATGTTTATCGCAAAGAAGATTTCGAGTTTGTCGGCGGTATCTTCGAGGCCTGTCGGCATTTTCAGGAGCAAGGCTACCTGTTGATTGTGGTCACCAACCAGTCCGGCATCGCCCGGGGCATGTACACCGAAGCACAGTTTCAGGAGCTGACAGACTGGATGGTTGAACGCTTCAAGGAACAGGGCGTGACTATCTCCAAGGTTTATCATTGTCCGCACCATCCAGACTTTGGGCCGGAAAATGAGCGGGATTGTAATTGCAGGAAGCCGAAGCCGGGGATGATTTTGAGGGGGATAGAGGAGTTTAAGCTGGCCCCGGCGGAGTGCATTATGATTGGGGATAAGTGGAGTGATATAGAGGCTGCAGCCTCAGCTAACCTTTCAAATGGAATCCTGTTCGGAGGAGAGCCCGGGCATTCAGTGAGAGGTATGGATCTTTCATACATCAAATCTCTGACAGAGCTGTAATTATGAAGAAGCTGATTGTTGATCTGGATGGAACCATTACAAAAGGCGACACCTCGGATTATCGAAACGTCTCTCCTAACCAGGAGGTCATCGACAGATTACGTTTTTATAAAGAGCTGGGTTACGAGATTATTATCCAGACTGCCCGTAATATGCGGACATATGAGGGAAACGTCGGAAAGATCAATATACATACCCTGCCAATTATCACCGAGTGGCTAGATAGGCACAGGGTACCCTACGATGAGATACATGTGGGCAAACCGTGGTGCGGTTTCGAGGGGTTCTATATCGACGACCGAGCTATTCGCCCTTCCGAGTTCACCCGAATGAGCCCAGAAGAAATTGAAGAGCTGATAGCTGGAGAGCATTGATCATGTTCCTGATTATGTCTGCAGCCTACATCACTCAGGAATTACGCTCCGAGTTTGGCGCACTCCCCCCCAGCTTTCTGCCACTGGGTAATCGCCGGCTTTTTCAATACCAGGCGCGCCTCGCACCGGAAAATTCCGAAATTTTTCTGACGTTACCTGAATCCTTTGAACTCTCGGATTTTGATCAGGAATGGCTTGCAGAGAACAACGTTAACATCATCAAGCTACCCGATGGCCTCAGCCTGGGAGCCTCATTAGTTACGGCCCTAAATCTAGTCGAGCAAGGTCTCGAGACACCGCTGCATGTTCTCTTCGGAGATACGTTGATTGATCCGCTGCCTCACGGCGACGATCTGATTGCCGTTGCGCATGTAGAGGACAACTACGACTGGGCAATCGTCACTGGGAATGATGAGCAGTGGCTGGTAAGCAGCCAGGACACCCTCTCTGGAAGCGAACACTCAGTAGTAACCGGCTATTTCAAATTCAGTAACCCAAGACAACTGATACGCTGCATTACCAAATCCAGCTGGCAATTTCTTGAAGGTCTTGGGCAGTACCGAAAAAGTGTGGGTCTCAGTACGGTCAAGGTTTCCAACTGGATGGACTTTGGCCACGCCAATACCTATTTCAGATCCAAGTCTGCGTACACAACCCAGCGTGTATTCAATGAACTGAAGATAACACCAGATTGGATCGAAAAGTCCGGCACACATAACGCCAAAATCGCAGCCGAGGCAAACTGGTTCGAAAATTTACCTCCCATGCTACGGCGCTTCACTCCGCAGTACCTGGGTCGCCCCGAGGGGCTATCTGACAGCGCCTACAGGCTGGAATACTTACACCACACTCCATTAAATGAGTTGTATGTATTTGCAGATATTCCCCCCTTACTGTGGAAGAAAATCCTGAAGGAGTGCCTATCCTTCCTGAACGCATGTACAACACACACACCGGTAGACAGCAAACAATCCACCGCTGACCTGACCGCGCTGTTTACTGGAAAAACAACTGCCCGACTCCAGGACTTCACTATACAACGCGGTATAGACCTCAAGACTGTGTATAGATATCAGTCAAAAGGGCGGGACAAGAGGGTTCTCGAACTCTCCATTGAGGATCTGGTCCATGGAAGCCATGCCCGGCTTCCGCGCCGCAAAGCGACAAACTCACTGATCCACGGAGATTTCTGTTTCAGCAACGTGCTCTACGAGTTCCGGACCAATAGAATCAAGGTGATCGATCCGCGAGGCCTGACCCCCAACGGAGAACAGAGCATCTACGGAGATATTCGATACGACCTCGCCAAACTCAGTCATTCAGTGCTGGGAATGTACGATTGGATCATTGCTGGCTACCACAAAGCTCACCTCAATGATCAGGAAATATCTATAACATTGCCGGAAACACCGAAACACCACGATATTCAGCAGTTATTCATGGAGATGGTGGAGTCACAATTCTCGGTCACCCCTACCGAGCTATATGCAATGCAAGTTCAGTTATTCTTATCCATGCTGCCACTACACAGCGATGATCAATATCGGCAAGAAGCCCTCTTGGCAAATGCATTTCGCCTGTATGACATAATGGAGCGACATCAGCAATGATTGTTATCCCCATGGCCGGCCTGAGCTCACGCTTTTTCAAAGCCGGGTACGACAAACCGAAGTATATGCTAGAGGCCCATGGCAAAACGCTTTTTGCGCACTCAGTTTTGAGTTTCGCAAAATACTTCAGCAACGAGCATTTCGTCTTTGTTGTGCGAAACGTATTCGACACCCCTCGTTTTGTAGCCAAAGGGGCAGAAGCACTCGGCATCAAGAGCTATGAAGTTATTGTTCTCGATCAGGAAACACAGGGACAGGCGGAAACTGTTTATTTGGCACTGAAACAGGTCAAGGTAGATGAAGAGCCGCTGACAATTTTCAACATTGATACTTTCCGACCGGGTTTCACTTTCCCCGACGAAAGCCGAAAAGGCGCAGGCTACCTGGAGGTTTTCCAGGGGCCAGGCGAGCACTGGTCGTTCGCAGAACCCGCTTACCCAGATTCATCACTGGTGAAAAGAACAACTGAGAAAATCCGTATTTCCGACCTGTGCAGCACCGGCCTGTATTATTTTAGTAAAACAAGTCATTTCATAGAATCGTTTGAAGCTTATTGCCGAATACCCAAGTCTGAATGGCCAAAGGGAGAGCTTTACATAGCACCACTCTATAACCAGCTTATAGAACATGGGCACGCCATACACTACCACCTGATAGAACGAGGTGACGTGATCTTCTGCGGGACACCAGAAGAATACACCGAGTTTCTTGAACAGGATCAAAGAGATTAACAGATGAAACTTGCCTTTATTCTGGGTGGCTCAAACTACAGCCAATCGCTCTACCGGGTGACGATCGATGCTGCTACGGCGTTACGCGATCGGGGTATAGAAGTCGATTTCATTTTCTGGGAAGATCCCGGCACTCTATCTGGAAATGACCAGTATGTCCCAATCTTCGGTTTGTCCAAGGAAACACCAGCCAGTAAATGGTTCGCAAAGTTTTTTTCTTCATTCCTTGGCAAACATTTTTACTACTTTTTGTTCAGTCGTTTGTTCGTGGCACAGCTATACAACGGTATGTCTGCCAGTCGTTACGATGCCTTTTTTTTTCACGGCCAGGCCTGTATCCCAATGCACTCGGGAATAGGCAATAATTTCATCATTGTGCATAGCTGCAAGTCCGAAAACTTTCTCGGCAGGTTGTCCGGCCTCCAACGAAAGATTTACCGCAGAATGTATCAACGTATATACAGCAAAAAAAACCTGCTTTCAGTGTCGAAAGACGTAACATCAGATATGTTAAACGGGATTGGAGCATCACCGCAGACCATTGGAGAGATATACAACGGCTTCAACTTTGATCGTCTCAAAGAAGCAATGCAACGCCCCTGCTCCCTGAAACTTCCAGATGCCTACATCATGTCTGCGGGCAGACCAGATCGAACAAAACGCTTTGACCTCCTGCTTGAGGCCTACGCAAAAACCCGCAAAACCTATCCATTGGTGATTTTTGGAGATGGCAAACGACTCGGCGCTCTTAAAGAACAAGCTGTCAACCTGGGGATTTCGGACAAGGTGATCTTCCCGGGATTCTGCAGTGATTTGCTTGGAGCATATCGAAACGCTGCACTTTATGTTTCCAGCTCCGATGTCGAAGGCCTACCCACCGTGATTATCGAGAGCCTGGTATCCGGAACACCTGTTGTTGCTACAGACGCAGGAGGAAGCAACGAGCTTCTTGCAGGCCGGCTGGCAAAGTGGATTGTTCCTCGCGGCGATGTTGCAGCTCTGGCAAAGGCCATGGACGATATACTTTCAGACCCGCCTGAAGTCAGCGAAAAAGATGTAGCCTTCCTTGATTATCGAACTATAGCTGGCAAATATGCCGACTGTGCGCACAACAGAACGGAGTATTCTAGTGGTCAGTAACACGGACATAACGGTCGTTGTTCAGGGGCCTGTACAGACTTTTCGGGATCGAGAACAGGAAGAGGGCATCACAAAAAAGTGTTTGCAGTCAGTGCGCCGGCACCTTCCCGGAGCACACATAATCCTATCGACCTGGCCCGAGCAGGATCTGACCGGGCTGGACTATGACGAACTGGTTACCAGTCCCGACCCCGGTTCAAATATTCGCTATTTCAAAGTAGACGGCTCGCCCCAGACTTTTAACAATAATCGCCAGATTGTTTCAACTCTAGAGGGCCTTAAGCGCGTCAAGACGCCCTACGCGATCAAACTCCGCAGTGACAATTTCCTGACAGGATCTCAGTTTATTGCGCTGCAGAACCGTTATCAGGCACGGAGTACAAGCTTCCGATTTCTGCGCGAAAGGGTGGTTGTCAGTAATGTGTTCACGCGGAAATTCGCAAAGGGCTTTCCAGTGGCCTATCACCTGAGTGACTTTTTTTATTTCGGGCTTACGGAAGACTTACTCGCAATCTGGGATCTGAACTTACTAGAAAACGCAAAAGACAAAATCCTAGAAAACGAAGTTTCTTTCTATTCAACGTTCCCGATTGACTGCACGCAAATGCTCTGGCTACGCACGCTGTCAAAGTTCGCCCCCGACATCACCCTAAGGGGTTTATTGGATAACGCGCCGGAGACCCTCGAACAATCAAATCATATCTTCGCCAACAACCTGGTGATTGGCGCCCCGAAGGAGATCGGATTAGGCTTATGCAAGAAATTTATGGGAACCGCAAGAATCTCCAGGCCGAGGGGGCGATGCGCTCAGTGGCAGCACTTTGAATGGCAGGACCAGTACAACAAATTTTGTAAACCTTCGCCTCCGGTAGATACAGGGAGTCCGACTTTTAAATTAAAAATCGCCTTGCAAAGGCTTATGTATGTCTATCCGACGAGAATTGAAACAATATTCAAAATCGTGAAACGAAGGAAAATCCGCGAGCGCCTGAAAGATCGACACAAAAGCTAACTTGCAGATGTCCGTGTAAAGCACGGGGTCAGGCCCATTAATCCTGCTTATTTGTCGGAGTAGTTTTCGGTTTCTCTGCTGCCAGAATAAAGAGCATGAAGCCAACATAAAAGATGACCGGAGCATGCGCCAAGGGTACATCGGTCAGTGCGGACGCAATCAATAGAATCAAGATCGATACACCCGCGATTCGAGCCCACAACTCCACACCAGAGGACCAAAATGCCCTTATCGCCACAACAATGAGAGCCACTAACAGGCAAAGCCCCACAGCACCTTTTTTCACCCACGTATCCAAAAACTGGTTGTGAAAGTGTAATGCGTTGAAATGGTATAGCCCCGAACTTAATTCACCTTGCTCGTACAAAACCTCCAGAGCCTCCCGGTAGTGCTCGCCATGGCCAATTATCGGTGCATCGGCTATCAGGGGGATTGCCGAGGCCCAAAGTTTAAGGCGCACACCAATCGACGTCGAAAAGTTGCCATCAGCTACGGCCTCCACTTCATAGATAGTTTGAGCCATGCGATCGGAATTGAGGATACCCAAGCCTAAACCGGCTATTAACAGAGTGGTTAGCAGGGCAACGGATGCTTGGCTGAATCTGACCCCGGATTGCTTCAAACTAGCCAAAAAGAGCAGAACGATAACCAGCCCTAAAGCCGGAACAAGGACACCACGTGTCTGGGTCATCATCAGGGCAGCCAAAAGCGCGATAACAAGTGCCACGGAGAGCATTCGAAACTTTATGGCTTTATCAGCGAAAAGGGCAAGAGAATACAATGCCAGAAAAAGCACCCCAACCACAGTCGCAAAAGGGATCGGGTTTATATTTCCGCCAACACGCCCCCCATGTTCAAAGTACTCGTAAAAAGCCAGTGCCGTCAGCGTTAGAGCTGAAAGAGTCAACAGACCATGTCGCCAAGATTCAGACAATATCAGCCCCCTCGTGAACTGAAGGTACAGAGCAACACATAAAAAAGCTCTCAGCTCCCTCCAACTGCCTCCGTGGACAAAATAAATGACTGCACTGTAGGCGATATATAACCAGAGCAAATTAATGAAAGAGCGCAAAGGCGATAGATCACGATCCCGCGCAATCTCCGGACACAGACTTCTCCCAACACCCAGAACCAGAAGAGATACCAGTACAACACCCGGGGCGTATTTTACACCGTCGGGAATCCACCACATGAGGGTCATAACGTAAACGACAGGTGCAAGCGCCAACCAAGTGACGGCGGTTTTCTGCAGGTAGGACAAGGGCAAATACATCATACTACTTCCGGCGATATGGAATTACTGTTAGGCGTGATTATAAGCGGCAACCAACTCAGCCCAACCTTCTTCAACAATGCCGTTCGCACCCGGCGATTTGACCTTGTAAAGTGAGCGCTTTAACCGTGCCAAATTTCGGGCTTTCCATCTCGCAGAAGAACCATCCTGCGCATTAGCAAAAACACGTGCCTTGTCGAAATCAATCAGGAACACTTCGAGCCCGCGGAGCATAATGTTAAAGCAATTAAGGTCAGCGTGATAAACACCCGCATCATGAAAAGATCGAATGGTTTTGCCCACTGCTCGCCAAACCTCAGCGCCTAAACTCTGCAAATCGTCCCCCATGGGACGAGCGTTGGAAAGACGCTCAACAATAATGGCACCGCTATAGAAAAATCCGCACCTACTCACCTGTGCTGCAACTGGTTTCGGTACCGGAAAGCCTGCAGAATACAACCAGCACAAAACTCGAAATTCACGAAAAGGGCGGCTATTACGTTTGCCAAAGTACAGGTAATAAGAAGAAACAAAGCGAGCG
This sequence comes from Marinobacter sp. EVN1, assembly GCF_000475375.1. Lineage (NCBI taxonomy): Bacteria > Pseudomonadati > Pseudomonadota > Gammaproteobacteria > Pseudomonadales > Marinobacteraceae > Marinobacter > Marinobacter sp. EVN1. The sequence continues at coordinate 52,470 of NZ_AXCB01000001.1, read as the reverse complement.
ATAACACCGCCTCTCTTGTAGTGCCTGAGCACCCAGGATTGCCGCCCATTCGCTATAAACCATGCAGAGCCCCTTCCACCACTTGCGATTAACTGCGCTGAATTCTGCCAGAATGAAGCTTGAAACCACCGAAACTGGAACTTTTCTGAATATTCCGAACGGATCAAATATGAGGAGCTCTTGATCGTTTTGGTCACATACTGGTCGTTGGCCCTTTCACAGGTCATTTTAAAAGGCCTCCCTGTAAAGAAAAAAACCGCGTTTTCCGAAATCGGCCAACGCGGTTTTGGCTCCCTCGGTTCATCACCGAACCAGCGTCAACCAATCCGAATGCTGCTCCAACTTCCCCTTCACCGCATCAAAATACATGCTCTGCAGCTTCTCGGTAACGGGACCGCGCTTACCTTTACCGATCTGGCGACCATCCAGTTCGCGGATAGGCAGCACTTCGGCAGCCGTGCCAGTAAAGAACGCTTCCTCAGCAACGTACACCTCATCGCGGGTAATGCGGCGCTCTTTGACCTGCAGACCAAGGTCTCGGGCAAAGTCAATGATAGTGGCACGGGTGATACCTTCCAGGCAGGAAGTCAGCTCGGGGGTGTGCAATACACCATCACGCACGATAAAGATGTTCTCACCGGAACCTTCCGCCACGTAGCCCTCGTTATCCAGCAGCAGAGCTTCCTCGGCACCACCGGAGATGGCTTCATTCAGGGCCAGCATGGAATTGATGTAGTTACCGTTGGCCTTCGCCTTGCACATGGTGATGTTTACATGGTGGCGAGTGTAGGACGAGGTGCGCACCTTGATGCCCAGCTCCTTCGCTTCCGGAGACATGTAAGACGGCCAGCTCCAGGCCGCAACCATCACATGCACCTTCAGGTTGTCAGCACGCAGACCCATGCCCTCAGAGCCCAGAAATGCCATCGGGCGCAGATAAGCCTCATCGAGATTGTTTTCCCGCACCGCTGCGCGTTGGGCCTCGTTGATCTCGTCCTTTGAGAACGGCATCTTCATGTTCAGGATGTGCGCTGAACGGAACAGCCGATCGGTATGTTCTTTCAGGCGGAAAATCGCCGGGCCATTCGCGGTGTTGTAGGCACGCACACCTTCAAAGCAACCCAGGCCATAGTGCAGGGTGTGGGTGAGGACGTGGGTTTTGGCTTCCCGCCAGGGAACCATTTCACCATCCAGCCAGATAAGGCCATCGCGATCAGCCATCGACATTCTGTTCTGCTCCTGAGTAAGCGGTTTTCGGGGAACTGGCATTCTAGCAGCAAACGCCGCCTGAAATAAATTTAGCTTGCTACTCAACCATGACTTTTTTCCACATACTTTGGATGTAGTCACGCTCTTCTGTGAAGGCTCCGCCCTCGACCTGACTGTTGAGATTCTGCAAAGCTCTGCGGTGGATGGTGGAGCGCAGTGTGATGAACACCTCCCGCAGCCGCTCAGTGTCTTCTACTGGCAAAACGCCTGCGCGGCCTAATTCTTCCAGTTGGCGGATGTTATCACTCCACTGGGTCAGCTCCGGGTGTTCCGGGCACCAAGCCAGCATCAGGTACTGCACCATGAACTCGACATCTACGATGCCACCGTTGTCATGCTTGATGTGGAAAACGTCATTCTGCCGGGCTGCGGGTGTCCCGAGGTTGCTGCGCATTTTCTCACGCATATCGACCACCTCCTGCCGAAGCGACGCCTTGTCCCGTTGTCGGCACAGTATCTGGTGGCGAATATCCTCGAACGCTTTGAGCGTATCGTCGCAGCCTGCCACTCCCCTGGCGCGGGCCAGCGCCTGATGCTCCCAGGTCCAGGCATCCTCCTGCTGGTATTTCTCGAACGCCTGCAAGGTACTCACCAGCAAGCCGGAGTTACCCGAGGGGCGCAATCGCATATCCACTTCGTAGAGCTGCCCGGAGGGTGTCTGGGTACTGAGAATGTGCACGATTCGCTGGCCGAGCCGGGTATAGAACACGGCGTTATCAATAGGCTTGTCGCCATCGGTGGCCAGTTGAGGATCAGCCTGGTGCACAAACACCAGATCCAGATCTGAGGTGTAGCCCAGCTCGATACCACCGAGCTTGCCGTAACCGATGATGGCGAAATCGGTATCACAGGCGGAGCCATCGGCCCGCCGCGGATAACCGTGCCGGCTGACCAGATTCGAGAATGCCACATCCACCACATGATCCAGCACCACCTCGGCGATCCAGGTCAGGTAATCACTCACTTTCATCAGCGGCAGCGTGCCCTTCAGCTCTGAGGCCGCCACCCTCAACACATGGGCCTTCTTGAAGTAACGCAGAGCCTCCATCTGCTCTTCCAGATCTTCATACGGAATCCGCAGCATTTGCTGACGCAAATCATCCTGCAACTCCTCCTTGGCCGGCGGACTGTATAGGCTCTCCGCATTCAAAAGTTCGTCCAGGAGCAAGGGCGTATCCGCCAGCAAGCGCGCAATCCAGGGGCTTTCACTACACAGCCGCACCAACTGCGTCATGGCTCCGGGATTTTCCATCAACAGAACCATATAGGCGGTTCTGCGCAGAATGGCTTCAACCAGTTGCAGCACACGGTCCAGCGTTTCCGAAGGATTCGCCACATCCATCAGGGCGTTAATCAGGAGCGGCACAAACTGATTGAGCCGCTTACGCCCCTGGGTCTGCAGAGTCTGCACGGTGCGACTGTCTCGCAGACTGGTCAGGCGCTTATAGCTGCCATCCGGGTCCTCAAACCCGCTTTGCTCCAGCCAGCCCAAGGCACTGGCTTCATCCATTTCCGCCAGCCACAGTTCGTAGCAGCCATCGTCGACACCACCCTCATCGGCGTCATCCTGTTCTTCCGTGGCGATGATATCCGCAAAATGACGAGCCACCCGGCTTCGATGTTCCTCCAGCGCAGACAGGCAGTCTTCCCAGCTATCGAAGCCCATAATCCTCGCAACCCGAGCGCAGGACAGCGCATCCTCAGGCAGAACCTGAGTCTGTTTGTCTTCCATACCCTGAAGGGCATGTTCCAGATTGCGAAGGAACACATAGGCGCCCCTCAGCTCACCGACCACCCGGGAGGGGAGCAACTCCAGTTCCTCCAGCTCCTTCAAGATCTGTAGCAACTCACGCTGTTGCAGCTCCCGATCACGCCCGCCGCGGATTAACTGGAACGCCTGCACCACAAACTCAATTTCCCGAATGCCGCCACTACCGAGCTTGATATTATTCTCCAGCCCCTTCCGGCGGACTTCCCGGCTGATCATTTCTTTCATGCTGCGAAGCGATTCAAAGGCGCTGAAATCAATGTATTTGCGGTAAACGAAGGGTTTGAGGCTAGCCATCAGCACCTCACCGGCACGCTGGTCGCCTGCCACGACGCGGGCCTTAACCATGGCATAACGCTCCCAGTCGCGCCCCTGATCCTGGTAATAGGTTTCCAGGGCGGCAAAACTCAGGGCAAGCGCTCCGCTCTGGCCGTATGGCCTCAAGCGCATATCCACCCGGAAAACAAAACCATCGGCGGTAATCTGGTCCAGCGCCTGAATCAGCCGCTGACCAAGCCGGATAAAGAACTGCTGGTTATCCAGGGCACGCCGGCCGCCCTGGGTTTCGCCTTTTGAGGGAAAGGCAAAAATCAGATCAATATCGGAGGAAACGTTCAGCTCCCGGCCGCCGAGCTTGCCCATACCAAGCACCACCATTTTCTGGGGTGCCTCTTGCCCGGTTACCGGGTCATCACCCATGGGAGTACCGAACTCTTCACAGGCTCGCTCGTAGAGCCAATTCAAGGCACCATCAATGGCGGTATCCGCAAAGGCACTGGTGGCGGCCATGGTTTCATGCAAATCGGCCCACTTCATGAGATCCCGCCAGATAATCCGGAACTGCACTTCCCGCCTGTACTGGCGAAGTGCTGAATGCAAGGCCGGTTCAGAGTCAACGTTCTGGAGGTAATCCCGCCAGCGATCAGCCAGCCAGGCCTCTGTGGTTGGTTCAGTTAAAGGCCGGGCAGCAACGGCGGGCCGAATCTGCTCCGGATGGCGTTCAAGGGTTTGCCGGAGAAACAGGCTCCGGGCGATAGCCTCTGCCACATCGGCCTCGGAGACATGGTCACCGGCCAGCCAGCCTGGCAGCCCCTCCGGGAATACCGATGGCCAGCATCCGGAAATCTCCTCCTTGAGTGCTCCCGGCAATGAAGCCCATGGCTCAGACATAACGCAACCCTCTGTCTCTCTGATATATTTCAGGTACTGTATAACGAACTCGCCAAGGACTGAACAGGCACCCGCTCTCCATGATGCGAAATAAACGCCCTCTGAATCCGGAACATACCCAATCCCACCTCCCTATGGGCGGGCTTATACGAAGTCGGATCAATCGGCTTTTTGCCATCCTTGGGGGACTGGTATCTGCGCAGATTCTTATCCTGTGGGCAGCAGAGCCACTCTCGTTCTTCGAAGCCGTATGGCTCACCATGACGACACTGGTTACCGTGGGCTATGGCGACTACTCACCGGTCACGCCCGTAGGCCGCATCAGCACCATTGTGCTGATGTTTGTCTCCGCCATTACCCTGTTAACCCTGATCGTAAGTGATTACATCGAATACCGTTTCTACCGCAGAGAACGCATACTGACTGGACGCTGGATTTACAAAATGAAAGACCACATTGTCATCATCAACACCCCTAGAAGCGGCGGCGAGCAGTACTTCATGCGATTCGCCTCGCAGATTCGCTCGGTCCCCGAGTACCACACGGTGCCGATTATGCTGCTTACGCGGCAATTTCCAGGAGGGCTGCCTGCGGAACTGTCCGACTGCGGCGTCGTTCACTTTCACGGCGCAGGAAATGACCCGGAAGCCCTGAAATCCGTGCACGCTGGCAGCGCCAAGCACATCATCGTGTTGGCAGCCGACGAATCAGACCCGATGTCAGACAGCCTGACCTTCGATATCGCCCATCGACTGGCCGAATCCAATCTGGGCGGCAGAACCACGGTTGAATGTGTCGGCGACCACAACCGTGCAAGATTCAAAGCACTGGGCGTTCGCACCACCATTCGCCCCGTGCGCACCTACCCTGAAATCATGGTTCGCTCCGTGGTCGCCCCAGGTTCCGAAAAGGTTCTGGAAGACATGTTCAACTACGAGCGAGATCATCCGCATCGTTATGATCTCAAACTCGACGACCTTACCTGGGCGGATATTGTCAGTGCTCTGATCCGCCACGGTATTGGAACCGCTCTGGCCTACATCGATCACGACAATGAAGTCATCTGCCACCCGGATACCAACGCTGAGGTTGAGGGCAAAGGGCTGATTGTTCTGGTGCGTTCCAGCGAGACGCCGGAGGTTTCCGTGGTAGAGGAAGCGCTGGACCGGTACTGGGAGTTTCTCAAGCAGTGGCGCACCATGCATGAGCAAAACCAGAAAGCCGCCACCGAGAGCTCTGAAGAGCCCCCTTCAGCCGGCGGCAGCGAGCGCTAGTTGCAACTGACCGAACTCAGGAAATTGCTCAACCAGGGTCGGCACCGTAATTCCGGCTTCCAGCGCCTTGGCTACCGGCCTCCAAACGGGCAATAGTCCGGCCGCTTCCACCTGCGGCTCAATCTCCGCAAGCGCGCTGGCGGGCAAACACATCGCGTCACCGGTCAACCAGGCCTGACTCACGTAATGCAGAAAAGATACCGAGCTGAACCCGGAAGCGGGCAGCACCAGAGACGGGCGGTAGATTCCGGCAAGGTAGTAACCTTGCTCGGCTTTGCTTACCAGGTTAAGAAAAACCGGGACCGCTTGCGCAAGAGCACGGGCGTTTTCAAGCAGCGCTGCGGGCTCTCCCGCTTTGAGCTCAAATTCCACCTCATGAAGAGGCCTTGCCCGCGTTCCACCCACCACTTCGCCTGAGTCCAGAGCAACCTCAATTACAGACTCCGCTTGCTCCAGCATGATAATGCGCCGCTGGAAGTTGGTTTCGAATGCCAACGCCAACTCGTCAAGGTCGACCTGAGACCTCAACGGAGTCTGCTCCAACAGCCCAAGATCCAGATCCGGCCCCGGCAGATCCCACTCCCACTCCTGGCGGCGATGGGCTCCGTTTACGAACTCGCCCTGGGTTTTCAAAGTCTGGATATAGCGATCACCAGCCTGACGGACTCGCAAAGCAGCACGGGCCTGGTTTAACCCGGCATTCGGGGTGTCGTAGTAGCGATTGACCAGTGTTTTGACCGGACCTTCGCTTGCACCCGGTCGACCTTTGAGCCACTCGAAGGCCCGGGACTGCGCGGATTCTGAAAGGGTCAGCTTTACTTCAAGTTCCGTGGCCACTGAAACGCTCCTGATGATTTCTCTTCCTGTAAAAACAGAAAAGCCGGTGACAGAGTCACCGGCTTTCGATACTACTTGACTAGCTTATTAGCTGATCAGAAGTAGTAAACAGCGCCGATAGCGGCGATGGACTGCTCGTCGCCAGAACCTGACGCGGGCTCATCTTCAATAGAATAGATTTCTTCGTCTGCGTTGCTCAGGTAGCCTTCAACATACACGTACATGTGGTCAGACACGTTGTGCAGCGCCTGCAGAATGATGGTGTCGTTCTTATCACCAGACTCATCGTCGTCATTCAGCTGATAGGACAGAGCGAACTGGTTTTTACCCATGGTGTAAACGCCCATCACACCGAAAATGTCAGCAACATCTTTACGGGTTTCGTATGAGCCTGTCAGACGCAGATTGTCCAGGTTATAGCTTGCACGAAGGCCATAGGTGTTTTCGTTGTTGCCATTGCCGTTATCGTTGGAGTCAATCGCGAATGCCAACTCGAGGGCGTCAACTTCATACATGGCAGCCAGCTGATACGGGAACGACTTGTCGCCATCTTTAGCATCGTTGTCGCCATTGAACTGCACAGCAGCACCGAAAGTCAGGCCACTGAAGCTCGGAGACAGATACTGAATCAAGTCACCTTCGCCAGTGTCGTAGTTGCCCTGAATATCTGAACCAACTTCGTGAAAGTTGTAGATTTCGTCAATGGCAGACTCGTACATGGAGTCGTCAGAACCCACCCAAACTTGACCAAAACTGTCGCCCTTAATACCGATGTAGGCTTCGTCAAGACCGTCGATACCGTTGCTGCCACTCTTATCATCAGCATTGATACCTTCGAGCTCCAGCTTGAAGAAGCCTGTGATTCCCGGAGCAACTTCGTGGTCATGCTTCACACCAAGAGTAGTGCCGTTGTCAAAGTGCTTGACCTCGGAGCCACCACCGTCAACGTTGGTGTGGGTGATCGCGTACTGAATGTTACCGTAAACAGTCGGCATGGAATCCATCTTTGCCGCCAGCTCAGAGGCAGACAGAGTAGACTGTGCCATGGCAGCGCCAGAGAAGGTTGCAGCTGCAATAGCAGAAGCAAGAATCGTTTTTTTCATGTTGCGTCTTCCTTTTTGAGTTAACTCAGGTTTTCGACGGGTCTAAATCCCGATTTTTATTGGCCGGCACAACGCTTGGCTCTGCCTGCCGGGTATCTGACTGGCCCCTGTCATTCCTGCGGGACCAGCTTTTCTTCTTTTTATAAGACAAGCACGCTTGCCTTAGATCTCAACCACTTACACAGCTTTATTAAAGCTCTGCGTAATGAACCTGTTTTAATACAATGTGCCATTTTTTGCAAATTTTTAATGGCTATTTTTTAGCCCCATTTGCATTCGTAACCTTTGTCGTTAGATCAGCCTGGACTAACAACCTCTCCCATTTCCACAACAAATTCAGGGCCAGATAACCAAAAAAATCTGAAAAACAACCGGTTATCTTACGCTCAACGCTTCCTCAGCTGAGAGCCACAAAACAATACCTCAAATCACGCACTTTCGTGAGGCACTGCTGGCAACTGCGTCACATTTTTGTGCACGACCCTCTCTGGCCAGATTCCAACATAAAGGTAACCGGACCATCGTTGATCAGTGCCACTTTCATATCAGCACCAAACTCCCCCGTACCCACACGTCCAGCACCCAGCAGCCCACTCGCTTCAGCCACAAAGTCACCATAAAGCCGATTCGCCAGCTCCGGTGCAGCCGCCAGGGAAAAACCCGGGCGCGTGCCAGATGACGTGTCAGCAGCAAGCGTAAACTGGGGGACAACAAGCAATGAGCCACCGGCATCCTGAACATTCACGTTCATCCGGCCCTGCTCATCGGGGAAAACCCGGTAGGAGAGGATTTTTCGGCACAGTTCCTTTGCCTCATTCAGTGTATCGTTCCTTTCTACGCCAAGGAGCAAGAGCAGCCCGGGACCAATACGGGCAATCGTTTCACCATCTACGGCTACACTGGCTTCCGAAACGCGCTGGATCAGTCCTTTCATTCAGTCCCTTGAGCGGTAACACCGAAGGTTAAATTTCTGAAACGCGAAAAGTGTATAGAGCCCGCAAGACCACCGCAACCCTGTCAGATCAATAAAAAGTCGCATTCTCAGCCAACTGAGGGAAGACTTCTGGCAACCACACTCTCAACGCCCCGCATCAGGGCATCTACAATCGCTGGCTCGGATGCCGAGTGGCCGGCATCACGAATGATCTGAAGCTCCGCCTCCGGCCAGGCCTTGCTCAGAGCCAGGGCATTATCCAGCGGGCAAACCATGTCATAGCGGCCGTGCACAATCACGCCCGGAATGTCCTTTAGCCGCGAGGCATCACGCACGATCTGGTCGGGCTCAAGGAACGAATTATTCATGAAATAGTGGCATTCAATCCGGGCCAGCGCTATGGCCACATGAGGATGCCCAAAATGCTCCACCACCTTGGGATTGGGATGCAGAGTGGCGCACCGCCCTTCCCAGATTGACCAGGCTTTGGCGGCCTGAATCTGTTCCAGCTCATTGGCACTGGTCAGGCGTCGATAGTAGGCCGACACCATATCATCGCGCTCCACCTCCGGAACCTGGGAAATGTAGTCCTGCCAGTAATCCGGGAATACCCGGCTGGCGCCGTCCTGATAAAACCAGTGAATATCCTGGGGCCGGCACAGAAAGATACCCCGCAACACCAACCCCAGAACCCGTTCTGGATAGGTTTCGGCATAAACCAGGCTTAGCGTGGAACCCCAGCTTCCCCCAAACAGCAGCCAGCGATCGATGCCGAGAAAATGGCGAACCGCTTCAAGATCCTCAACCAGCTTGTCAGTGCTGTTACCCTCCAGCTCCGCCAATGGAGTCGATCTTCCCGCCCCTCGCTGATCTAACAAAATAATCCGGAAACGCTCGGCATCGAAAAACCTTCGGTGGTAATCCTCACAACCGCCACCCGGCCCGCCATGCACCACAATCACCGGAATGCCGTCCGGATTGCCGGATTCTTCCAGGTACAGCTCATGGGGATGATCCACCGCCAGTCGGTGGCGTGCGTAGGGCTCGATTTCAGGATAGAGGGTCAGCATGAAAAACTCCGTTTCGGGGATAACGGCAGTCTAGCTGAGACAGGCGAGAAAAATACAGGGGCCAGGAAAACAGACGGAAGCGTTTACTGCCTCACAACGATTTCCTGGCCCCGGAAGAGTTACTTCTTGTTAGCGCGCTTACGCTCGTTTTCGGTCAGGAGCTTTTTGCGCAGACGAATGGACTTGGGCGTTACCTCAACCAGTTCGTCGTCGTCGATAAACTCCAGCGCCTGCTCAAGAGTGAACTTGATGGGCGGCACCAGGCCGATCACTTCGTCCTTTCCAGAGGCACGCATGTTGTCCAGCTTCTTGCCCTTGGTGGGGTTAACCACCAGGTCGTTGTCACGGCTATGGATACCGCAGAGCTGGCCTTCATAGATTTCCTGGCCAGGGTCCAGGAACAGCTTACCCCGGCTCTGTAGAGTTTCGAGGGAGTAGGTCAGCGCAGTACCGGTGGCCATGGAAACGATGACACCGTTCTGACGGCTGGTTACGTCACCCATCTTCACCGGGCCGTAGTGGCTGAAGGTGGAGGTCAGGATGCCGGTACCGGAAGTCATGGTCAGGAAGGTGTTACGGAAACCGATCAGGCCACGGGCCGGAATGGTGTATTCCAGGCGGATACGGCCCTTGCCGTCCGGGATCATGTTAGTCATGTCACCTTTGCGCAGCCCCATCTGCTCCATAATCGGGCCCTGGTGCTGCTCTTCGATGTCGATGATCACGTTTTCGTACGGCTCTTGCTTCTGGCCGTCGACTTCCTTGATGACCACCACCGGCCGGCCCACGGCCAGCTCGAAGTTTTCGCGGCGCATGTTCTCGATCAGAACCGACAGGTGCAGCTCACCACGACCGGATACCTTGAACTTGTCGGCCGAGTCGCCTTCTTCAACCCGCAGCGCTACGTTGTGCAGTAGCTCTTTTTCCAGGCGCTCCTTGATGTTCCGGCTGGTCACATACTTGCCTTCTTTACCGGCAAACGGTGAATCATTTACCTGGAACGTCATGGATACGGTGGGCTCATCAACGGTCAGCGCCGGAAGGGCTTCTACGTTGGAGGGATCACACAGAGTGTCAGATATGAACAGCTGGTCCAGACCACTCACGCACACAATGTCGCCAGCCTGGGCTTCCTCAACTTCCACACGCTGCAGGCCAGAGTGGCCCATAATCTTCAGGATACGACCGTTACGCTTCTTGCCGTCGGCACCGATAGCCACCACCGGGGTGTTGGTCTTCACTTTACCGCGCATAATGCGACCGATACCGATGACACCCAGGAAACTGTTGTAGTCCAACTGGGAGATCTGCATCTGGAACGGGCCATCCAGATCAACCGAAGGCGCTGGCACATGATCAACAATGGCCTGGAACACAGCGTCCATGTTGTCGTCCAGATTCTCATGATCCATGCCGGCGATGCCGTTCAGCGCACTGGCATAGACTATCGGGAAGTCGAGCTGTTCATCGGTGGCACCAAGGTTGTCGAACAGGTCAAACACCTGATCCACCACCCAATCCGGGCGGGCACCCGGACGGTCGATTTTGTTCACGACCACAATCGGGTTCAGGCCCGCTGCGAAAGCTTTCTGAGTCACGAAACGGGTTTGCGGCATGGGGCCGTCGATGGAATCCACCACCAGCAGCACACTGTCCACCATACTCATTACACGCTCTACTTCACCACCAAAGTCAGCGTGGCCCGGGGTGTCTACGATATTGATGTCGTAGTCTTTCCATTTTAGAGCAGTGTTTTTTGCCAGAATGGTAATGCCACGTTCTTTTTCCTGGTCGTTGGAGTCCATTACACGCTCGTTTTCGAGCTCTTTCCGATCCAGCGTGCCAGACTGGCGCAGCAGCTGGTCAACCAGGGTGGTCTTGCCATGGTCAACGTGGGCAATAATGGCAACGTTTCTAAGCTTATCAATCACAACGGGTATCCTGAAGAAATTAGCGGCGCGCAGTATATCGAAAAGTCCATGGCGATAATATGAAGATTAGCGCCTAATATGTAACCAATCGGGGCTTGCACCATAATTATGCGTTATCAGAGAACTTGCACCACCATGGTGCACTGCAGTGGTGCAATAAGCATGGTCTTCGGCCAGGAAGCTGCGCCACATTAGCCCGAAAGCCTTGTCGCTGCGCTGTTCTGGCGCAGCCGACAAAAACTGGCAAGCCGATTGCTTATGCCAAAGCAGCCGCATAGTGAAGGTAAGGACCACAAGCTTCTGGTAAGCTTCCCTGACCTGAAAAAAGATCGGGCCTCAGAACACTGAACGATCCGGCACAACGAACATGTAAAACCTTACGGAGCATGCACAATGTCCAAGACGATTGATTTGATCAAAGAACACGAAGTCAAGTGGATTGACCTGCGTTTCACCGACAGCCGTGGTAAAGAGCAGCACGTAACCCTGCCCGCCACCGAGGCGGACGAAGACTTTTTCGCTGACGGCAAGATGTTCGACGGCTCCTCCATTGCCGGCTGGAAAGGCATCAACGAATCCGACATGATCCTGATGCCGGACGACGAAACCGCCGTTCTGGACCCGTTCACCGAAGAAACCACCGTCAACATCACCTGCAACATTGTAGAGCCTTCTACCATGCAGGGTTATGAGCGCGATCCCCGTTCTGTTGCCCGTCGCGCCGAAGAATACCTGAAGTCCACCGGCATTGCCGATGGCGCCCTGTTCGGCCCTGAGCCCGAGTTCTTCGTGTTCGATTCCGTCAAATGGAACGTGGACATGCAAGGCGCCTCTTACCACATCCATTCTGAAGAGGCCGCGTGGGTTTCCGGTGAAGATTTCGACCGCAACAACATTGGCCACCGCCCGGGCGTAAAAGGCGGCTACTTCCCGGTTCCGCCGGTCGACAGCCTGCACGACCTGCGTGGCGCCATGTGTGCCGCCATGGAATCCATGGGCCTGGAAATTGAGGTTCACCACCACGAAGTGGGCACCGCTGGCCAGTGTGAAATCGGTGTTGGCGCCAACACCCTGACCCGCAAGGCAGACGAAGTTCAGATCCTGAAGTACTGCGTGCACAACGTAGCTCACGCCTACGGCAAGACCGCCACCTTCATGCCCAAGCCGGTTGTGGGTGACAACGGCTCCGGTATGCACGTTCATATGTCCCTGAGCAAAGACGGCAAGAACCTGTTTGCCGGCGACAGCTACGCGGGCCTGAGCGAAGCAGCCCTGTACTACATCGGCGGTGTGATCAAGCATGCCAAGGCCATCAACGCCTTCACCAACCCGGCCACCAACAGCTACAAGCGCCTGGTTCCGGGCTATGAAGCACCGGTTATGCTGGCCTACTCTGCCCGTAACCGTTCTGCCTCCATCCGTATTCCGTACGTGAACAGCCCGAAAGCTCGTCGCATTGAAGTGCGCTTCCCGGATCCGGCCGCTAACCCGTACCTGGCCTTTGCTGCCCTGATGATGGCCGGCCTGGACGGTATCCAGAACAAGATCCACCCTGGCGATGCTATGGACAAAGATCTGTATGACCTGCCGAAGGAAGAAGCCCTGAACATTCCGAAGGTTGCCGAGACTCTGTCCGAGGCCCTGGACTGCCTGCAAGCAGACCACGAGTTCCTGACCCGTGGCGGCGTGTTCACCGAAGACATGATCAAAGGCTACATCGACCTGAAGCGTGGTGAAGTCGAGCGTCTGAACATGACCACTCACCCGGTCGAGTTCGATCTGTACTACTCCTGCTAAAGCCCTGCACCAATTCGGTGCAGACTATGCAGACCAGAAGCCCCGCCCCGTGCGGGGCTTTTTTTGTGGCCTCAATCCCAGTTCTTAACCAAGACCCACGCCCTTAACGATATGTAACCAAGGAAGCAGGCCACAACATTGAAATGACCTTGCCCGCAATCGATAATCAAAGCAGTTCATTACCACAGGTTATCGCCATGAAAGCACCGTTCGTACTCGCCGCTGGCCTGCTGATGCTGGCTTCGACCACAGCACACAGCGAGGTCTACCGACACGTTGACGCCTATGGCAACGTCACCTTTTCCGACGAACCCATGGAAGGCGGTGAAGAGGTCCAGGTGAAGCCCGTGACCACCATCACCCTGCCCAAGCCGGAAGCGGTTCAGGAACCCGAACAACTCCGCGAGCGGGTGGAACGTGAGGGCGCAGCCTACCAGGCTGTCTCATTCCAGTATCCGGCCAATGAACAGGCCTTTCACAGCGGCAACGGCAACGTCACCTTCGAGGTTCAAAGCACACCACCGCTGAAGCGGGGCCATAAATTTGAGGTGACCCTGGATGGACAACCGGTCGGGCAAAGCAGCTCAGGCTCGGTAGCCGTCAGCAATATCGACCGGGGCACTCACAATGCGGGCGTTCATATTGTCGATGAAAACGGAGTACGCGTGAAATCCGGCAATTCAATTACCTTCACGATTCACCGCCCATCCGTTCTCAACTAAATCTTATTCGCACCAACATGGTGCAATTGCACCATGTTGTGACCATACTTTGGGCAGCCAAGGGGCAAAATCCGGGCTGCCTGTCGCCAGACCGTTCACTACTGCACCAAGCTACAGCACCGCGTACCGGCTACCGCGCCCGTTCTGCCCGATCCTTGCCCATTGGCTACCCAATGCCAAAAAACTGGTTCGCTTTTTGCAGCCGCAGGGGTACATCCTATGAGTCGAGAACGGAAGCAACGCATGCCATTCCATCCAGTCACCATATCCGGAAGCAGTTACAAGAGTATTCTGGACAGTCTGACAACCGCAGTACTGGTACTTGGCGATGATCTGGCTATCCGTTACCTCAACCCCGCCGCCGAAAGCCTGTTTGAAACCAGTATGACCCGAAGCCATGGCCTCCCCTTACAGGAGGTTCTGGTGGATTCCGAGGATGCCCTGACCACTCTGCATGCCGCAGTGGAGAACGGCCAGTCCTACACCCGCCGGGAAGCTGAATTTGCCTTGATCAGCGGTGCCAGACTGACGGTGGATTACTCGGTGACTCCCATCAGCCTGGACCCGACCGAACTGCTGATCGAGATCCAGCCCCGAGACAGACTCATGCGTATCAGCCGGGAAGAAGACATCATCTCGCAACAGGAGACCACGCGTATCCTGGTGCGGGGTATGGCCCACGAGATCAAGAACCCGCTGGGCGGCATCCGTGGCGCGGCGCAACTGCTGGACCGCGAGCTTTCAGACGACGACCAGCGAGAATATACCCGTGTGATTATCGACGAGGCGGACCGTCTGCGCAGCCTGGTGGATCGCATGCTCGGCCCGAACAAAGCCCTGAAGATTGCGCCCACCAATATCCACGAAATTCTGGAGCGGGTCCGTACTCTGATTGAGGCCGAAAGCAAAGGCCGAGTGCGCCTGAGACGCGACTACGACCCGAGCATCCCGGAATTCCCCGGCGACAAAGAGCAACTGATCCAGGCCTTCCTGAACATCGCCCGCAACGCCATGGAGGCGGCATTCGAAAACGAAGCCGCAAGCGGGCGTTCCGCAACGCCCACCATTACCTTTCGCAGCCGGGCCTTGCGACAGTTCACCATCGGCCATCGGCGTCACCGACTGGTGTGCCGGGTCGACATTATAGACAACGGCCCGGGCATCCCGCCCGAGCTGTTGCAGAACATCTTCTATCCCATGATCAGTGGTCGGGCCTCGGGCACCGGACTCGGCCTTTCCATTACCCAAAGCATCATCGGCCAGCATCGGGGGCTGGTGGAGTGCGAGAGTGAGCCCGGAAGAACCGATTTCATCATCTTCCTGCCTCTGGAGGACAGCAAATGAGCCAACCGGCAAACGTCTGGATTATCGACGATGACAGAAGTATTCGATGGGTGCTGGAACGCGCCCTGAGCCAGGCTGGCATGCAACCGCGTGTATTCGACAGCGGCGACAGCATCATGATGCGGCTGGAACACGAGCAACCGGACGCCATCATCAGCGATATCCGGATGCCTGGCGTGGATGGAATCACCCTGCTCTCCCAGATCGTAGAACTGCATCAGGATGTGCCGGTTATCATCATGACCGCGCACTCGGATCTTGAAAGCGCGGTGACCAGCTACCAGACCGGTGCCTTCGAATACCTGCCCAAGCCCTTTGATGTGGATGACGCCGTCGCACTGGTAAAGCGGGCCGTTGCCCACAGCCATGAAAAACGCGCCGCCAGCGAACCGCTGGCCGACGCTACACCACGCAATACCGAAATTATCGGTGAAGCCCCGGCCATGCAGGAGGTTTTCCGGGCCATTGGCCGGCTGTCTCACTCCAACATCACCGTATTGATCAATGGCGAAAGCGGCACCGGTAAAGAGCTGGTAGCCCAGGCCCTGCACAATCACAGCCCCAGAGCACGAAACCCGTTCATCGCCCTGAACATGGCGGCAATTCCGAAAGACCTGATTGAATCCGAATTATTCGGCCACGAAAAAGGCGCCTTCACTGGCGCCGGCGCTGCCCGTCAGGGCCGCTTTGAACAGGCCAACGGCGGCACCCTGTTTCTCGATGAAATCGGCGACATGCCCGCCGACACACAGACTCGACTGCTGCGGGTGCTGGCCGATGGCGAGTTTTACCGGGTAGGCGGCACCACCCCCATCAAAGTGGATGTGCGCATCATCGCCGCAACCCATCAAGACCTGGAAAAACTGGTACAGGCCGGCAACTTCCGGGAAGATCTGTTCCACCGCCTGAATGTCATTCGGGTGCACCTGCCCAAGCTGGCCGAACGCCGCGAAGACATTCCACGCCTGATGCAGCACTTCCTCAAGCGAGCAGCCAAAGAGCTGGCAGTAGAACCCAAGATCCTGCGCCCGGACGCAGAGGAATACCTCACCACCCTGCCCTGGCCCGGTAACGTCCGCCAGTTGGAAAACACCTGCCGCTGGCTGACCGTCATGGCCAGTGGCCGGGAGATCCACATTGATGACCTGCCCCCGGAACTGCTGCATCAAGCGGAAAACGAGCATGCTGCCACCGGTCTGACTTGGCAGGAAGGCCTGAGGAACTGGGCAGAACAGGAACTGAAGCGGGGCAAGAAAGGCATACTGGATACCGCGGTGCCCGAGTTTGAGAAAATCATGATTGAAACTGCGCTGAAGCACACCGGCGGCCGCCGCCGGGATGCCTCCATTCTGCTGGGTTGGGGGCGGAATACGCTGACCCGGAAAATCAATGAGTTGGGGATGGATCAGCCGGAGGGGGAGGAGGATTAGGACTCTTCCTTCACCTCACTCGGTCACCTCCCGCCAGTAAATGATACGGTCGTGGCCGCGGTAGACGCCGAAGGTGGCCACCCCTGACGGGTCGCCCAGTGAACCGTCACCGTCATAGTCTCCCTGTAGCCAGACCGGCACCGGAAAACTGACCCTGACGTCCCCCCGGTTTGGCTCGCCTGGCGCCGCCAGAACAACCTCACTGCCCGTGGCCGAGCCTCCCATATCCATCGTCCCCGAGACCGGCACAACCGAGGTACTGCCCCCGGAGAGGCCTGACTGATCCAGAGTGACACTACCCGTGTTGTAGCCCCAACAACTGTCCGCCAGATTCCGGGTGAAGCCGGCTGCCGTATAATGGTCAATCTGGAGCGGCATTGCCAGATTAACGGTTTCCGGGCCGTATACATTCTCCAGCTGTAGCCTGCCGTATCGCAATTCGAAGTTCACAACGGGTGCCAAATTCGTTGGCAACAGCGGGGCTGTCACGCTGTCTGCATCCTGCAGCTGTGTCAGTTCAATGGAATAGTCCGGTGTAAACGGCGCCACCCGCGTCTGTACCGTCTTGTCATAGGTAATCTCATCCGATGAAGAGAACCGATATTGCAACTGGCCCCGCCCGATCACGGACAGAGTCGGATTGGCGAGACTCGTGCTGACAGGAAAGGGATCGCCGTTGGCATCCAGACCGCTGTTATCGGCTGCTGCTGGCGTTCGCACAAGGCTGCCCGGCGACAACCGCTGGAAATCACCCAGAGTGTAATTCCGTGTCACGGTTCCCCCGACATTCAGGGCCTCCACCAACAGCGTGGGTTCGGCGCCGCTGAGCCATTCAAACGGCTTGCCGATATAGGAGAATGCGGTAGAAATGTCGCAATAAGCCTCGATCTCACCCGGCTCCGTAATCGTGACACCAAAACGATCGGGGATGAAACGTCCTACATGGCTGACCGCGTTACCAATGACATCAGCTGTGCCCAGATAACCACCACTGGCCAGCTCAGGAGTAATGCTGATGATGCCCACCTCTGGCCACTGGAACTGACCGCAGGCAGTGCCGCCTGCGGCCGCGGCGCCGTTACAGTCCTGAGCAAAGTCGCCGAAAGAGCCGGAAAGTGCGGGACTGTCTCCACCCGATGGCGCGACGAGAGAGGCCTCCAGCACTACGTCTTCAGCGGGCGTTTCCTGGCCAAAATTTGGCGTCACGTTGCCGCTGGCATTAACAGACGAAACCCGAACCTCGAAATCATCGCCGGCCGCTACAAACGCATTATCGTCCTGAACTGAGGTCGCTGCCGGATTACCCGGAATCGTCAGTTGGAAATGATCCGGGCGGGCAACAAATTCACCATCGCCAAGCATTTCCAGGCCTGCATCATCGCCGGAGCCTTGGTAACGGGCATTGAGACGGACCCTCCCGACATCGGGGTATCGAATACTCACCGTTGCCAGGCCATTGGCATCGAAGAACAATGGCTTGGTTCCGGTGATAGAGGAAGGTAACTCGCTGCCATCCTCATCTAATATCACACTCTGACTACCAGAAGACGGGTTGATGTAGGAAGACCAAAGCGCAATATCTTTCGTTTCCTCGTCAAAACCGGGAACACAACGCTGGGTGCTGTCATCCTTGCGTACCGCCGCGATACGGGCTGTGACAACGGTATCCGCAATGTGATCCGGCACCGTAATATCAAATCCCGAATCAAAGAACGTCATCTCACACTGACCGGCCGTCAACGTGCCGGAACCGTCATCACAGAGAGTCTGCGAAAATGCCACCGTACCGGGATCCGACGAAGGAACCCCCAAAGTGACGGTGCCAGGTGAGGTAATCGCCAATGAACGAGTGGTCTCACCATTCATCGTGAAGGTGTCTCCCCCTAACCAGCCAGACGGAGACAAAGTCACTTCCACAGGATCAGGGAAGAAAGCGTTGCAGGCCGCATCGTCGCAGGCGCGAATTCTCACGGTCTCAGGCTTACAGGTCAGGCCTCTGCCACTGTGTATGATTTCAAAGTGGTCCACTCGTCGCTGGATTTCGCCCACCTTGTCTGCGCAGATTTCCAGACCATCGAGCTCATGGATATTTGTTGAGCCACCCGTGGAGCCGGTCAGGGAAAAGAACAGGTTCTCCGGAACATCCGCTTGCTGGCCAGTGAGCGTTACCGAGATGATCTCCTGATAGTCGGTGCCCGTGGCAGTGGTGTCTCTCTCAACCAGGAGAACAGGGAGAGCGCCTCGTGAGTCGATGGTTATCCGGTAACGGTGAGGTGCATTCCTGCCGGTCGCATCAATGCCGGGAGACAAGGCATCGGAGCCTGCGATGTACTGGTAATCCAAATCTTCGGCGCCGCGCACTGCCACCGAGTCGGGCGTTCGTCCACGTTTGCCGCCCTGACGACCCTCGCTCCAGTTCGAATAGTTGCCGTACTCGTCAATACCTATGCCAAGCCAACCGCCAGCGAAGCCCCCGGTTCTGTCTGGCTCCTGTGCATAGCCGAGCGAACCACCATAACCACCCGCCTGCGGTGTGATCGACGCGTCAGAGAAAACGATCGCGACGCCATCGGCGCCGTTGCCATCGTAGGCATAGTAGTCAAATTCGACCTGGATCAGGTTATCAGCACCGGGGAACAAGCGCTGTAAACTGACCGCTGTCGCCTGGTTCCCTAAAGCCTCAGTCAGCCTCAGCCTGCCACCAACAATGCCAGGCCTGAAACTCCCCCTGGAGACGGAGGTTGCCCAGTCATCGGTATTGAGAGCCCCCCCAGAGAACTCTTCGCTGAAACAGATTGCCGGTTTAGGGTCTTCAACGGTGTAGGTGATTCGCACTCGTCCAGATGCTCCTGCACCACCATTTGCCGACAAACAGACAAGAAAACTGCAGGCGGCACCACCTCCACCCCCACCGGGCACACCACCCGGCGCCCCACTTCCACCGGAACTGCCGTTGCCGCCGGCCCCGCCTCCAGCTACTGCGCTCCCGCCCGTACTGCCCGCGCCATCGTTTCCCGCAGAACCAGAGCCTGCGGAACCACCACCGCCACCACCATCTCCACGGGCGTTGGCACCTCGACCACCACTGAACGCTGCATCACCGACACTCGAGACCGCACGTCCACCAGCGCCGCCCGAAGTATTGTTAGTGCTTACGCCAGCACCACCCTGTGCGAGCAGTGTTGACGGACTGCCAAACCAGGAGCTGTCGCCTGCGGCCGAATTGCTTCCGCCGGAACCAACCCGGTAGGCAAAAGTCTGGCCAACTGAAACCCCGAACGACCGGGAAGCATACGCACCGCCACCACCACCACCTGCCTCCACGCCGCCTCCAAAGAGGGAACGGGAAACCGAGCCACCACTACCACCACCACCCCAAACCTCAACCGTGATGGATCGAACATTGGCCGGAACCGTAAAGGAACCATTACCAGGAGAATCGAACTCCACAACCTGTTGTGCCTGGAGCGATAAGGGGACAAGTGAAAACAGCAACGCCAAAAGCAACAAGCTTTGGGTTTTCATAAACGTCCGTGACATGGTCCGATTCATCGGGTGCGAACCTCCACTATCCGTATGGCCTGATCCGGACCATTGCCACACTGCCCCGTGCTTTTAATTGAAAACACCGTATCGCCTCCGGGGCCTTTGATATCGGCAGCTATCGAGGCGCAGGTTACCGACGCACTGCAGCCGTTCAGGGCCGAAACAGTAAAACTCAATGATGCGTTCACCGCACTGCAGCTGCCGCCCTCCAGCACATCCCTGACTGCCACCTGGGCGCCACTTTCCGCCGCGAAGAACGCTCGCTGGGACTGTATCTGCAGGCTTACCGACTGCCCGATACTCTCCTGCAGCTGCCCCATGCCCACTACCAGCAGGGCCAGTACCGTAATAATAAACAGCGCCACCGGGAGACCTGCACCGGCCTCCCGGCCGGGATAAGAATCAGGGTACATTGCGGATCTGCACCTCCTGGCTAACCGTGGTGGTCTCATCACCCTGAGGACTCTTCAAAGAAAAGGTGAACTGCACGACTGCCGCACGCCGAAAACTGGGTGGCGTGTATTGGAACTGGGCCGTACCGGCAAGATTGGCCGATAGAATCCGAGGTGTCACCGACGGGGGAGTTGGCTGTGTGGTCGATGGGGCATAACCACTGTAGCGGTATAAAAACCGACCACTCTGGCAGAGGCTGACAGGCTGCGCCACCACGAAGAGCCGCCGCTGCGGTGACCGTTCCCCGAAACGATGATTGGCGCTAAGGTTAATCTGAGCTGGAGACACTGAATTGTCGATGCTGGCGATGGTTGGCGATACTGGTCCCGGACTGGCACTGCCAAAGAGTGAATCCGCAGAGGTGCCATAACCATAGACCACCGCCCGGGTAGATCCACTGGGGGGCGTATTGGCAAACGGTGCTACGGCGATCGTGTTGCCGCCATCGGGAAGATCGGTGTAGGCCGTGCCTGCCTCAATTGGCAGCCATTCCAGACAATTGCCCGCAACGCGAATGGATAACGGGAAAGCTTCCCGAAGTTCCCGGCTTATCTGTTCACTGATCACCACGCCCTGCAAAGCGCGCTGCTGTCGGGCGCTAACGTCAATCGCACCACGGGTGGAGAGGGCGACGAACTGCACGGAAATGGTCGCCACGATGGCCAAAAGTACGATGACAATGACCAGCTCAACCAACGTGAATCCTGCTGCCCGGCGCATCAGTAATTCGCTCGGTAGGCGGTGAAGCGGTAGTCGTTTGCGGAGGGATCCGTGATGGTGATATCGATCCGCTTGGCCTCACCGGAGGGCAGCCCTACTTCGGTGCCCGCACAGGTTACACTGATGGAAACCCGGAAGCCGGAGTATTGGGCGCCAAGAGAACCACCTTCCGCGTTTTCAGGCGCTAAGCCATTGATATCGTAGTAGTCATCCACATCGTCGAAATCCTTGCGCCCCGACTCTTCTTTATCAATCGTACAGCCAACTTCCTTTGGAACGCCCCCCGGCAAAGTCTTGTCATCATACTTCCGAGACAGCACCTCATCCATGTAGAACTGCGCCAAGGCAATTGCCCGGGTCTGGTTAAGTGGGTCGGCACTGCGTCCGGCAATCAGGGAGAATGCCCCGACGACACCGGCAATGGCAACACTGATAATCACGATGGCCATGACCAGTTCCACCAGGGTGGCTCCACGTTGGACAAGCATCAGCACGGCCCCCGGTAAATCGCCCCAAGTGGGCTCAGGCAAACCCGAAAAGTGGATTCGCCGGAAAAGGTAAACTGAACGGTATTACCCGAGGTTTCCGGACGGCCAAAATAATCAAAGGTAATGGGAAAGGTGGCTCCGGTGACCGACAGGGATGTCCCGCCGCTGTCAATCCGGAAAGGCTCCCGTGAGCCCACGGTGAACAGAAATTCGCTGGAGGTCGATGTCACGGTCAGCGTGTTCTGGGTGGTGTTACCCGCCAGCGCTGCCTGCTGGGCAAGCAGCGTGGCGGATTCCAGTTGCTGGGTGGCCAGCAGAGGGGAGAAGGCCGAGCTCCTGGCGAACAGGCCAACACCCAGGGCGGAGAGGACTCCGATCAGGATGATGACCATGACCAGCTCAACGAGCGTGAAACCACGGCTCGGTTTATAAACTGCCACACTTCCCTTTCGCATACCTACTAGATACACCTCAGCTTAAGAGGAGGCTTCACAGCAATGCTTCAACAGAACTTGCCACAGCCTCCCTCCTCCAAGACGTTTCAGCTCTTAACAATCGAGAGAAGTAGGCAGAGAGATTGTCGGAGCGTCATCATTGGTTGAATCGAACTCATACGACACCTGGCAGCTTGTATTAGTAGTGTCATTTAGAGGCCGGACAATCACCGTATTGGCGGTTCCAGTATCGATATGAAAATCTTGTCCAGTAATCTGGGCTGCATCCAGAATCCCCGCTTGAGCAGCTGTTGCGTATCCTTTCACCACAGCGATGTCAGCACCATCAATTTCAATAGTCGTGGCTGTTGTTCCAGTTTCACCTTTGGCAAGCGCAGTGCTATGAACAATGGCAGACGCCGACTTAATCGCACCAGCGGCCCCTTTGATCGCAGATTCACGCGCCTCCCCCCCCAAATCAGCAAACCGCGGCAAAGCAAACGCCGCCAGAATGCCCAGGATCACGATTACCATTACCAATTCAATCAGGGTGAAACCCTTCTGATTTCTTGCTGGGATCATATTCATCATTGCTGTTACCTCTTACGTTTGTCGTGAAGTTCTAATTGAAACTATCGCATCGTTCTTAGTTTATATTGGTGACCACAGAGCCATCAGCCGTGTCGTAGGTAATGGTGCTGCCCTGACCATCCAACTGATATTCGTATTCGCAAGCCGTACCAACCACAGCCGCCCAATAGTCAGCGTCCGCATTGGCGGCAGTAGCGGTTGAGATTGTCGGGGCATTAGCCTGCAGCAATCCCTGCCATACCTGCACACAACGATTTTCGTTCGGGGCACCGGTCGTGCCATTAGTCGACGTTGCCCAACCTTCATCGTTGACTGCCACGTCGTCATCGCCGAAACCATCAACGGCCGAAACGGCGGCGGTCTGGCCATTCGACACCCACTGGGCTTTGACCAGCGCAACGCCCGCACTCAGCGCCCCAGCAGTACCCTTGATACTCGACTGGTGCGCCTGCTCAGAAAGCTGCGCAAACCGCGGCAGCGCAAACGCCGCCAGGATAGCCAGGATGGAAATCACCACCACCAGCTCAATCAGGGTGAAACCTTTTTGCTTCTGTTTGCTGTTGTACTGCGTCATTCGTCAGCCTCTTGCCGGTTCAATCGTGTTGGCCATTCAGCGCCTGGCGTCCTGCCGGTTCACTGTGGTTTTCTGGAACGGTACCTGCCTCAGTTTCAGGCCGGTGAGCCGTTCGTCTTGCTCCCGCCGGTTATTCCTGTTGCGGTCAG
This sequence comes from Marinobacter sp. EVN1, assembly GCF_000475375.1. Lineage (NCBI taxonomy): Bacteria > Pseudomonadati > Pseudomonadota > Gammaproteobacteria > Pseudomonadales > Marinobacteraceae > Marinobacter > Marinobacter sp. EVN1. Next base: position 28,866 of record NZ_AXCB01000001.1, on the reverse strand, counting down.
CAAATTCGCTTGTCACTCGCCAGGCGATCAGCTGTTCGGGTTTTACGCGCTTGCCTTCTATGGTTATCGGCTGCTTCGGTTTATAAATCAACCAACCCCTGGCCGATTCGCCTGTTTCATTTTGTTGCTGGTTTGCAAAACACCAACTGCCGGAGTCCGGCTCATTCCCGCCACAACCGCCCTTATAACGGGGCCATTGGTGGTCGAGCCAGTTGAAGGGATTACGCCCTTCCAGGCTGGCCAGGTTCTGCTTCCGGCTCAGCATGGCTTCCGCACCTTTAATCACCAGGGCAGAGCGCAGCTGCGTCAGCACCATGGCCACGCTTTGCTCTTCCACCCGCTGCAGCTCTCTGTCCAACCTGCCCAGCAGCACCCACCAAAGCACAAACAGCACCACCAGGGCCGTCAGCATCCGCATCCGCCGGCTATTGGCCAGGCCGTCGGCAGAAGACCAGCGTGGACCCTGCACCTAGCCCCGCCCCATGGCGGCGGCCCCCAGGTCCCAGATCGGCAGGAAGACCCCCAGCGCCAGAATCAGAACCAGTACCCCCATAGCCACAATCAGGATCGGCTCGATGGATTCCGCCAGCCGTTTCAGGCCATAGTCCACATCTTCGTCGTAGAAATCGGCGACGTTATTGAGCATGTCATCCACCGAACCGGTTTCCTCACCTACCGCGATCATCTGCAGGATCAGAGGCGTGAACATCTCGCTGTGCCGCGCGGTTCGAAGCAGGCTTTCACCCCGCTCAATACCAAGCCGCATGTCTTTGATGTGGCTGCCGATCCAGGCGTTGTCGGTGGCATCGGCCACTACCGTCAGAGCATGGGTAACCGGCATGCCCGCCTTGAGCATGGTGGCAAAGTTACGGGCAAAACGGCTGAGGGTAATCAACTCCAACAGGGGGCCGATGATGGGCAGCTTCAGCTTGTAGCGATCCCACATCAGCCGTCCCTGCTCAGTCCGCTTCCACTGGCGAATCAGCACAGCACCGGCAGCCACCGCAAACAGCATTAAGGGCCAGTATCCCAGCAGAAAATTCGAGGTTCCGACGAGTACCTGGGTCAGGAATGGCAGGTCTGCACCCAGCTTGGCAAACACCGAGGCAAAGCGCGGAATGACCAGAAAGTTCACCACCATCAGCGCCGCCAGCAGTGCGATGACCACGAACGTCGGGTAGCGCAGTGCCTGTTTTACCCGTCGTTTGGTGTCGCGTTCCAGCTCCAGTATCTCCGACAGACGCTTGAACGAATCGTCCAGCATTCCGGTGTTCTCCCCCACGTGGATCATGGCGATGAACAACTCGGAGAACACTTTCGGGTGTGCCTGCATGGCCGTGGCCATGGTGGTGCCACCTTCCAGGCGGTTGGTAATGTCCTCCAGCACCTCCGCCAGCACCGGCGAGCGCGTGGTTTCTGCCAGACCGCGCATGGTGCGAATCAGCGGGATACCGGCTTTGGTCAGCGCGTGCATCTGGCGGCAGAACACAATCAGTTCATCCAGCGTGACGGCTTTGCGGAACAGCGGCAGCTGGTTCAGTTTGTCCAGTGCCGACGAGGTATCTTCCTGTTCGCGAATGGTCAGCGGCGTAATACCACGGCGCATCAGTTCGCTGGCTGCCGCGTCCGGATTGGCGGCGGTCAGAGAACCTTGCTGGACAACGCCCCGGTTATCCTTGCCCCGGTAACTGAACTGCATCAGCTATCCACTCCTATGGCGGTATCGCCGCCCAGATCATCGGCATCCACCGTTATGTCGGCTTCCGAGGTGGCCGCTACTCGTGCCACTTCCTGCAACGAGGTCACCCCCTGCAGAGCATAGTCCATGGCGCACTGCCCCAAAGGTCGATAAATGGGGCTTCGGCGGGCGGCCCGGGTAAAGTCAGAGACATCCTTGCGGCGCAGTGCATCCAGCATGTCCTCGTCCATTTCCAGCATTTCGTAGACGCCCAGCCGGCCCTTGTAACCAGTGTTGCTGCACTGATAGCAGCCCTTGCCGTGAATAAAGCCGGCTTCAATATCGAGCGGATCCAGGTCAAAGGACTGCAGCCAGATCAGCTCCTGTTCGGTGGGCTGGTAGGGATCTTTGCAGTTGTCGCATACCCGCCGAACCAGGCGCTGAGCCACCACGCCCAACAGTGAACTGGCCACCAGGAAGGGCTCCGCCCCCATATCAATCAGACGCATGGCGCTGCTGATGGAATCGTTGGTGTGCAGGGTGGACAGCACCAGGTGACCGGTCATGGCAGCACGCAAACCAATCTCGACGGTTTCGTGGTCGCGCATTTCACCCACCAGAATGATATCCGGGTCCTGGCGCAGGGAGGCGCGCAACACGTTGGCAAATTCCAGTCCGATTTTTGGATTCACCTGAACCTGGGTAATCCGTGGCAACCGGTATTCCACCGGGTCTTCAGCGGTAATGATCTTGACCTCGGGTTTGTTCAGCTCGGTTAACGCGCCATACAGGGTCGTGGTTTTACCGCTGCCGGTGGGGCCGGTTACCAGAATCATGCCGTGGGGCTTTTTGATCAGCTTACGGAAACGTTCCAGCAAGTGCGGTGGCATGCCGGTACCCTGAAGATCCAGCATACCCTGGCTCTGGTCCAGCAAACGCATCACCACCGATTCACCATATTGCACAGGCATGGTGGATACCCGCACATCGATACTGCGGCCTTTTACCCGCACGTTGAAACGGCCATCCTGCGGCAACCGCTTCTCGGAAATATTCAGGCCCGCCATCAGTTTCAGGCGCAGGACCAGCGCCGCGTTCACGCGTTTTTCCTTCATCACCTGTTCCTGAAGCACCCCGTCCACCCGCTGGCGGATACGCACCACCGACTCATCCGGCTCGATATGAATATCCGAACTCCGGGCCTGCACGGCGTCCTCAAACAGAGTCTGCAATAGTTTGACCACCGGAGCATCAGCGCTTTCGGATTCGGCAGACAGGTCCGCCAGGTCGAAGGCATCATCGCCCAGCTCGTCTTCCAGCTCCTCGGCCAGCGAGGCAATCTCGTCGGTACGGCGGTAGACCAGGTCCAACGTGTTGAGCAGTTCGCTTTCCCGAACAACCGCCTGTTTGATGGGCTGCTTGAGCACCCGCACCAGTTCATCGTAGGCAAAAATATCGAGCGGGTCGGCCATGCCCACCAGCAACTCGCCCCCCTGTTCCGCCAACACAATCGCCCGGAACCGGCGCGCGAGGGCCTCAGGCAACTTCTTTACCAGTTCGTTGTTGAACTGGTAGTGGCGCAGTTGTACGAACGGCACCTCCAACTGGCGGGAGAGGATATTAAGCAGGTTATCCTCATCCACATAGCCCAGATCAATCAGGGTCCGGCCCAGTTTCCGGCCGGTGTTCTTCTGCTCACGCAGCGCCGTCATCAGCTGCTGTTCGGTGATGACGTCGTTCTGGACCAGCAGGTCACCTATGCGAATTTTTTTCTTCGGTTCTGTGGTCATGATCCTGCCTGCAATGCATTCAAGCGTTCTCGGGCGTAGTCCGCCAGCGCCGGAGACAAGCCCGGCAGGGCTGCAGCCTGGGCATAAGCCTGCGCAGCGCTGCGGCTGCGCCCTCCGGTTTCCAGGGCAATGGCCAGGCCGAGCCACCAGGCTGGGCGACCGTCGTCGTAGGCAATGAGTTCCGCCCAGTGGCCGGCAGAGGCCTCCGTCTGCCCGACCTGTTGCAGCAAGGTAGCCAGCGTGATGCGGTACTCTGGCTGATCAGCCACAGCCGGCACCCGGGCCAACAACGTGGCCACTGCCTGCTCAAGCTGCCCCTGCGCCAGTAAAGCTCTGGCCCGGAGCAAGCGCAGGCCGGCGTAATCGTCAGTCACCGCAGCCGGGAGCCAGCCAAGTGCCCGCTCCGCTTCTCCCTGCACCAGCAGGTCACGGGCAACCACTTCCCGGCTGTTCGGTGCAGGTTGGCTTTCAATCAGCGTGGCCAGCAACTGCTCGGCCTCAGCATTGCGCCCTGACACCAACAGACTGGCCAGCTCACGGCTGGTGCGCAGGTCGATCGCTTCCGGTGTTTCGCGGGATTGTTTCACGGATGTCCGGGCCGGCGTTGCCGCAGGTTCAGGCTCAGCAATGGCGACAGCCGGCTCAGGCTCCGCCGCGCTGGCTTTTTCTGCTACGGCCACCTCGGGTGTGGCTGGCTCCTGCTGTTCAGTCGGTTCTGCCAGGTGCCGGACCGGCTCCTCAACCGTTTCGATGGTGGCCGGCTCTGGGGCTACAGCAGGCTCAGCTGTCACCACCGGTTCAAGAACAGGTCTGGCTACTGATTCAGGCGGTGTAACCGCGGAAGAATTCGCCGCCTCCGTATTCGGCCGGAACTGCGCCACAGTCTGAGTTTCGAGAAGATCTTCGGGGACGGGAGCTGGCGCCACATTGGCTTCAGTAAGCGCTGGGGCAACCGTCTCGCCTTTCGAAATAAACCACCACGCTACGCCAGCGCCGAGCACCAGGAAGCTCACAAGAACGAGCAGCAAAGCGGTTTTTGCACCGGATCCCGTACCCGCTGTTGTGCTGTTACCGGTATACACCGCCGACACCTGTGGTTGTTGCTGCCGCTGTTCGGCCGCCCTCAGGGCATCGTTCAACAGGCTCATAACCACCCCCCGAACAGTCCGAGGGAACGGGCGCTTTCGGTATCCCTGACCGCGAGCAGCGCGTGCCTGCGATTGACTAATCGATCCCCCTGCCCCCAGGCCGCCAGCATGGCCTTGTGTGCCAGCACATTCACTAGCCTTGGAATACCTCCTGACGCCCGCCAGATCACTCTGAGAGCAGCTGGCGCGAACAGGTCGGAGCCGTTATACCCCGCCTGGGAGAGTCGGTGCCGAAGATACTGGCTTACCGAATCCCGGTTCAGCGGTTGCAGGCGAGTCTGGAAGGTAATGCGCTGGCGCAACTGGCGCAGACTGTCCTTGCTCAGGGTCGTGTCCAGCTCGGGCTGACCGAACAACACGATCTGCAGCAGCCGGGTGCTTTCGGTTTCCAGATTGGTGAGCAGGCGCAGGGCTTCAATGGTTTCTTCCGGCATGGCCTGGGCTTCGTCAATCACCAGCACCACCGGCTTCTGGTCCATCGCTAGGGCAATCAGTCTCTCGTTCAGGGCCTTGAGGATCTGATGGACGTTGGCGCACACCGCCACATCCACCCCCAGCTCCTCCGCGACCGCTTCGTAAAGCGTATCCGGTGGCAGATTCGGGTTGGGCACGTAGGCCGTGCAGGCTTCTTTATCAAGCTCATTCAGTAGCAGGCGACACAGCAGAGTTTTACCGGTGCCGACTTCCCCGGTCACCTTGATAAAGCCTTCCCGCTGCCGCAGCGCCACCAGCAAAAGCTCCAGGGCATCGGAATGGCTGGGCGCCCGCAGGAAGTAGCGGGTGTTGGGCGTCAATGCAAACGGTGCTTCCTGCAGTCCGAAGTGGCTCTGATACATCAGCGCGGTGCAGTCTCGGGTTGTGGCTTGACGGATTCAGACGAGTTTAGCAGCTCCCGCAATACATTCATGCGCTCACGGGAGGCACTGACATCAGCCTGCATTTGACCGGCATTGGCGACGACCGGACGCAACAGAATAACCAGTTCGCTCTTCCGGGATTCAAAATTGCGTTGCTTGAACAGTTCGCCCAGCAGTGGAATCTCACTGAAGAAAGGCACCGCTGAATTGTTGTCTTCGCTGCTGTTCTGGATCAGACCGCCAATCACCACAATCTGGCCACTTTCGGCCCGGATGACGCTATCGGTTTCGCGAACGGTGCTGCGGGCCAATGGCAGGGTGACATCCCGCTCCCCGATGGTAATCACCTTTTCCTGATCCGCCACTTCGCTCACGGATGGATGCACATGCAGGGTGATGGCGCCGTCCTCGGCGATCTGAGGTGTCACATCCAGTGAGATGCCGGAAAAGAACGGCGTCAGCTCGACGGAGGTTGATGTGCTGTCGGTGGCGGTAACGGCGGAATTGTTGTCATCAAAATCAATGTCGGTGACGAAGAACTCATCGGTGCCGACTTTGATCACGGCCTTTTGATTGTTGATCGTGGAAATTCTCGGGCTGGAAAGGATCTGCACATTACCCTGACGCCCCAACAATTCGATGACAGCATTAAAGCTGCCCTCTCGGATAGTGGCAGAGAACAATCCGCCTATATCCGACGTTCTGATGACCTGACCGGTCACACTTTCAAAAGTGAATTCCGCAGGCAAGCCATCACTGGCGGTTACTGAAGAAGCGCTCTGGAGATCGGACCAATTGATACCCTGCTGGTATCCCTCGTTCAGCCCCACTTCCAGAATCTTGGCCTCGAGCACAACCTGGCGCTGCATAATCAGCTCGGTTTTGCGCAAATAGCTCTCCACCAGCCTCAGATCGTCGGCGCCAGCCCGGACCATAACCAGCCCTGCTCCCGGATTCACCACAACCTGCCCTTTATTCCCGCCCACGATCATGTTCAGTGCGTCGCGGATATCACTCCAGAAATCCGATTCGGTCTGAGTAGATATCGTGGTACCGACCAGATTGCGGGTTTCATTGTCTTCATTGTTATCGTTGCTGCCAGCCCCCTCTCTATTGCTTCGGGAACTGCTGACCTGCCCGGAACTAACACGGGTTTCCGAGCCGCCACGGCGCTTGAAGTGCAGATAATCGATGGGGAACAGGCGGGTCTGAACCTGATCGGCCGCCACCCGATATAGCCGACCAGCACGGGTAATATCCAGGCCATACAGGTCTGCCGCTATGTCCATGACTTCAGGAACGGTCACATCGCTCAGTCGAAGACTGACCGTCGTGGCCACATCCGGGCGAACCACCACGTTATAGCGGGTGCCGGCAACCAGTGCCTCAAAAAAACTACTGGCCGGAACATCCGAGGCGTTCACATCGAAGCGCTCATCCTGTTGCGGGCTGCTACTCAGAGGCGGCAACAACTGGCTGCTGATATCGGCAGCCGATGGCGCAGGCACCGCACTCACGTTACTGGCTATCCGCTGACTCTGTTCAGCCTGTTCCAGGGTTCGATCGATTTCGTCAGCCACATCCGAAGAGGTCGCCGCCGAGGTGCGCATTAACGGATTGTTGCTACAGGCCGCCATGAATAGGGAGAGCGCAACTACGAGCGCCGTCTGGGCCTTCGGTCTGAATGCATTCATTGGTGTCCGCTTGTCTTTCATTGGGTTCTCCGCACCTGCGGAAGGGTTTCCGGGTAGAGCACCCGATGTTGTCCGTTATCCAGGATTTCAACACGGTCTCGATAGATCCGGCGCACGCGAATACCGTCGTGGCTCTCACCCTCTGTCAGGGCAACGCCCTCAATCACCGCCACTCGTCGGTCGGAGCCATGGACAATGGAGCCAAGCTCCAGGGGTCGCGGCGGCATTGCAGCTACAGCCTGGCTCTGAATACCCGGCGGCCTGGTGGGGTCCTGCAACGCCTGCGCTGGCAACGCCGCGGCGGCGGCCATCACGATCACGGCAGTACCAACAATTTGCCAGCTCACATCACACCCCCAACCACGCAGGCTCCAGGCTTAGCGTGCGCACCCGAATAGTGGCCTGGCCGTCCGGCCAGGTGCCCGCATCATACTCAAGCCGCGACCAGCCCAGCCGTTCATCCATGGCTTCCAGGCGCTCAAGATAGTTCAACACGTCCAGATAGCCGCCGCGCACGGTCATTTCCACGTCGTGCGTGTACAACAACGGCTCGGGTTTTGGCTTGTCGTTACCGACGGCAGCATTCGCCGTGTCCGGTTCGTCATACACCGGCTCCGGAGCCAACAACTCCATGGAGTCCAGTTTCAGGCCCTGTTGCGCAGCAAGCATTTCTCTTAACAGAACCACCATGTCCCGGGGTGCAATCAACTGACCAGTGGTTTCAGCAATCTGCTCATTCAGGCTGCTTAGCCGGTTTTCCCGCGCTGCAAGCCTTTCCCGCAGCTCGGTGGAAGGATCACTGGCAAGCTGTCCATCAAGGCTTTCCTGCTGGCTCAGCAAAGCATCCCGTGTGGTTAGCGCTGCCTGAAACTGGCTGCTTAGCTGACTTTTCCGGGCTTCAGCAGGCGCAACCAGCAGTTCCCAGCCAACAACAAACACCACCACACACACCGTTAGCAGTACCAGAACCCGCTCACGAATCGGCCGGTCGTTATACCATTGGCAGCCGTCAGCCCATCGGGATTTCAACACGCTCATAAGCCTGTGTCCCCGTTGTTTTCGGTGGCAATCTGAAAGTTGACCCACTGGCGTGCTGCCTCTCCATCCGGGCGCGAGATCCGGAAATCAGAGAAGGTTTCACCAATAAACGCCGGCTCTTCGCCCAGGCGTTCGAGATAACGGGGCACCAAGTCGGCAGACCGGGTCTGGCCCTTAAGCGTCAGGGTAGCGGGGAAAGACTCCAGCCGAATCCCGGTCAGCCAGAGATTGTCTGGCACTTGCCGGGCCAACGCAGACAACCTTCCGGAAAATCCGGAATGACCACTTATGGCCAGGGTTTCGATTCGACCCAGCAGTCGTTGTCGGCGGCTGATCGTTTCCGTGACCCTTGCCAGAGCCGCTTCCAGATCCGGGTCCGGCTGACGAGCCAGAACCTCATCCTGCAGCCGGGCGACCACCTGCTCCAACTGGTTGTTTTGCCGCTCTACGGCCAGAGCCTGAGCCTCCAGTTGCTGATTCTGGTAACGAACCAGGCCGGCAAGCCCAGCAACCACCACAATCACCAGTGCCAGCGCCATCAGTGCCGATGTGGCGTTCAGCTTTTGTTTGTTTGGCCGCAGCTCGGCGGTATAAAGATTGACCTGCTGCTGCATTAATGAGCCTCCCCGACGACCAGGCCCGCACTCCAGGCAGGGAGACACCGGCTATCCAGATCCTGCTCCAGTCCAAACTCCGGCCAGGCGACAGTTTCAATCGAGGCGGCCACATAGGACGACAACATGGAGGTAAGCGGCAGCACCGAGTCTCTCGCCACCAGGCGGATCGTGGCGGGCGGCACCTGGCCCAACTGGCTCTCGAAATAATCCATGGAGCGCTGAATCTCCAGGGCGAGGGACTGCACCGCGTTTTCCTGTCGCCCGGCATCCCGCAGATCGTCGTAGGACACGTCCAGCCGCCGGGACAGATACAGCGTATCGCCGCGGCAGACAACCATCTGCCCATATCGTTCGCGCAGGTGGACCAGCGCCACACCACGGTTCGCGGTGTCCATACGGGAGGCCAGGTTCCGCAGTGCAAGTTCAGCAATATCCACTCGCACCAGTTCCAGGCCGGCTCCGTCAACCAGTGCCATCAGCTCCTGCACCAGTGACTTGCGAGCCGTAACTACGTTCACCAGGGGCCCGCGCCCACGGGAGGCATCTTCCGGAAAGGCAAAAACATCAGAAACCGCATCGGAAGGGCTGAAATCCAGAAAATCTTTCAACTTCCACTTCAGGGCATCGGCCAGTTCGTTGTCTTCTATACCCTCAGGGCGTTCCACCTGGAAAACCTGGTATTGATCGATGGGCAACACCACGACCGCCGGGGCTCCCGCCCAGCCCTGTTCGTTAACGAGAGACTCGAGCGCTTCGCGACGCTTGGCCGGCAAACAATCGACAAACCCTCTGCCGGCCAACACCCCATCGGAGCCCTTGGCCCAGGCGATGCCGTCAGGGCGGACCTCAAGACAGACCGGGGTTCTGCTGTCTGCCCGCGCAAACAAGCGGGAGACTCGGTTTACAACGGAGCTCAGGGTCATGACTTCCTTCAAGGCGAACGGTATTTGCCACGATAGCCAAGCGTAGAAACGCTTAAAATATCGCCGGCTTTTTACACTGACTTACATAGTAGTTGAGAAACCGAACGTAACTCTACGGATTTTTGATTGATTTCACGGAGATTTTGCAAGTCCGTAACAAAAAAGCCCGCAGAAATCGCGGGCTTTTGATTCAGGACAAACTTGATATTTATCAGAACGGAATATCGTCATCAAAATCATCAATCGGCTCAGGCATGCCGCCACCCTGCTGCTGGGGTGCCGGGTTGTTGTAGCCACCAGCCTGTCCACCCTGCTGGGGCGGCGGATTGTATTGCGGCTGTTGCTGCGGCCGTCCCTGGGGTGCCCCCGGATTCATGCCGCCCTCAGAGCCACGACTGTCCAGCATCTGCATCTGGCCATTGATATCCACAACCACTTCGGTGGTGTAGACATCCTGCCCTTCCTTGTTCTGCCATTTCCGGGTCTGCAGCTTGCCTTCAATGTAGACCTTGGAGCCTTTGCGCAGGTATTGCCCAGCCACCTCAGCCACCTTGCCGAACAACACAACCCGATGCCATTCGGTCTTCGGCACCAGCTGTCCGGTCTGGCGATCCTTGTAACTCTCGTCTGTGGCGAGGTTCAGGTTAACCACAGCGTTGCCGTTGGGGGTATAGCGAGTGTCCGGGTCCTGCCCCAGGTTACCAATGAGAATTACCTTGTTTACGCCTCGTGCCATCGTATGCTCCTGATCATGTTTTGCGGAGTGCCAGCCATCCATGCCAGCATCCTGTGTTTAAGTACTCTTACCCTGCCGGACAAAGTCAAAGTCCGCAAGCTGATCTTCCCGAAAATGCTGACGGTCCACCTTCAGGTAGGCTGTCGATGCATTTTCAACAATCACAACGTCCTTCACGCCCGGCAGCCTTCGTAGCTGACGGTCCACGTCGTCAAAGGTATTTTCCAGCGCATCCCTCAGCTCCAGAACCAGGCTGGTCGTGTAGCTCGGGGCCGGCATGGTCAAGGCTGCCAGCAGCCACACCAGGAGGCACCCGGCCATCAACCAGAGCACTCCCTCCACGCCAGCGCTCTGCAGCAGATAACCTCCCAGAGCTCCACCCAGAAAAGCACCAAAAAACTGGGAGGTGGAATAAACCCCCATGGCCGTTCCCTTACTGGCAGCCGGAGCCTCTTTACTGATTAACGAAGGCAGACTGGCTTCCAGAAGATTGAACGCCATAAAGAAGAAAAATAGCACACCCCAGGCTGCCCAGAGGCTGGCATTCACCTGAGTCAGCGTTGCTGTTGCCGCTGTCAGCAAGGCAATGGCCATGCACAGTATCGGCTTCATTTTGCGTTTCTTTTCGCCAATGATGATAAAGGGCACCATGGCAAAGAAAGAAAGCACCATCACACTCAAATAGAACCACCAGTGGGAACTGCTGGCCAATCCCAACTGATCCTGAAGCATGGTCGGAAAGACCAGGAACAGGGCCGTCAGAACCAGGTGCAGCACAAAGATTCCGAAGTCGAGCCGCAGCAGGCGGCCATCGGCCAGAACGCGCCCGACCATTTCGCGGGCAGGATGGGTATCGGCGCTGACTTTATGGGTATGTGGCGTAGGCACCACCCTGGCGACCACAACAAGGGCCAACAGGGCCATCACTGCCGTCACGTAGAAGATGCCAGACAAGCCCCAGGCCGCGCCCAGCAACGGGCCCAGCACCAGCGACACGGAAAACGACAGGCCAATGGAAATGCCCACCGTGGCCATGGCCTTGGTGCGCTCTTCCTCTCGGGTGAGGTCTGACAGCAGTGCCATCAATACACTGGCGATGGCACCGGCACCTTGAAGAATCCGACCGGCGATCACAACGTATATTGAGTCGGTCGACGCGGCCAGCAGGCTCCCGCTGGCAAACAGAATAAGCCCCAGGTAGATCATCTTCTTGCGGCCAACCCGATCCGACAACAGGCCGAAGGGGATCTGAAGCAGCGCCTGACTCAGGCCGTAAGCACCAATCGCCAGGCCCAATAGCGCCGGCGTCGCACCCTGCAGGTCCGTACCCAGCAGCACAAACACGGGCATGACCATAAACAGGCCCAGCATACGCATGGCGTATACCGAAGCCAGAGCCACAACTGAGCGTTTTTCGAGCGCGTTCATGCCTACCCGTGCGGTTTGAATGAATGGTGAGCGGCCGGTAACCGCAGGCGGCGAATTGTACCAGAACCACCCCGGCGACGGGACACCCGCAGAGCGGGTCGTTCCGCACTTAGCCGGAACGACCCGAAACCGATATACTGGCAGTTTTTACCAAGCGAGGTGTTATGGACCATATCCAGATCAAGGGCGCGCGCACCCACAACCTGAAAAACATCGACCTGGATATGCCAAGGGACAAACTGATCGTCATTACCGGTCTGTCCGGCTCCGGCAAGTCCTCATTGGCGTTCGATACGCTCTATGCCGAGGGCCAGCGCCGGTATGTCGAGTCGCTGTCCACCTACGCACGGCAATTCCTCTCGATGATGGAAAAGCCCGATGTGGATCATATTGAAGGCTTGTCGCCAGCCATCTCCATCGAGCAGAAATCCACGTCGCACAACCCCCGCTCTACCGTGGGGACCATCACCGAGATCTATGACTATCTGAGACTGCTTTTCGCTCGTGCTGGTGAACCCCGCTGTCCTGATCACGGCCAGCCGCTGGAAGCCCAGACCGTGAGCCAGATGGTTGACCAGGTTCTCGCCATGCCGGAAGGCAGCAAGCTGATGATATTGGCGCCGGTGATCCGGGATCGCAAAGGTGAGCATCTGCAGGTGATCGACACCATGCGCAGCCAGGGCTTCATCCGCCTGAGAGTGGACGGAGCTGTATACGACATAGACGACGTTCCTGCCCTGGACAAGAAGCGCAAGCACCAGATTGACGTTGTGGTCGATCGATTCAAAGTCAAGGAGGGGCTGGAGCAACGACTGGCCGAGAGCTTCGAAACCGCCCTGGAGCTGGCCGACGGCATTGCTCTGGTGGCGCCCATGAGTGGAGAAGGCGAGGAACACACCTTCTCGGCGCGCTATGCCTGCACCCAGTGCGGCTACTCCCTGAGCGAACTGGAACCTCGCCTGTTTTCGTTCAACAACCCGGCCGGCGCCTGCCCCACCTGCGACGGTCTGGGGGTGCGCCAGTTCTTTGATGCCGAAAAGGTGATCCAGAGCCCGGAAGCGACCCTCGCATCAGGAGCCATCAAAGGCTGGGACCGTCGTGCCGTGTACTACTTCCAGATGCTGACCAGTGTTGCCGAACACTACGGCATTGACCTGGAAACACCCTGGGAAGAGCTGCCTGAAAACTTCCAGGAGGTGCTCCTGTATGGCTCCGGCGACGAGGACATTCCCTTTCGTTATGTGAACTCTCGCGGTCATATCATGGAAAAGGCCCACCCGTTCGAGGGCATACTGCCGAATCTGGAACGCCGTTACCGCGAGACGGAATCTCAGAGCATGCGCGAGGAACTGGCTCGCAACCTGAGCACACAACCCTGTAAAGACTGCGGCGGTTCGCGCCTGCGTCGCAGTGCCCGTCACGTCTTTATCGAAGAACGAAACCTCCCGGAAATTACCCACCTCCCCGTGGGTGATGCTCATCGCTACTTCAGCACTCTGGCATTGCCCGGGCGTAAAGGTGAGATCGCCGAAAAAATCCTGAAAGAGGTACGGGAGCGCCTGCAATTTCTGGTCAACGTGGGCCTCGAATACCTCACCCTGGAACGCAGCGCAGACACCCTCTCAGGCGGCGAAGCCCAGCGCATCAGACTGGCCAGCCAGATAGGCGCAGGACTGGTGGGTGTGATGTACATTCTGGACGAGCCGTCCATTGGCCTGCACCAGCGGGACAACGACCGACTGCTTGCCACCCTCACCCACCTAAGGGATCTGGGCAACACGGTGATCGTGGTGGAACACGACGAAGATGCTATCCGGGCTGCCGACTACGTTATTGACATTGGCCCCGGCGCTGGCGTCCACGGCGGAGAGATTGTCGCGCGGGGAACCCCGAAAGAGATTATTGCCAACCCGGCTTCAATGACTGGCCAGTACCTCAGTGGCGAGAAGGAGATCTCGGTACCTTCTGAGCGAAACAAGGGCAATGGCAAGAAGCTGGTACTGACCGGCGCCTCTGGCAACAATCTCCGGGACGTAACGCTCACGCTGCCGCTAGGCGTGATGACCTGCGTTACCGGGGTATCGGGCTCAGGCAAATCCACCCTGATTAACAGCACCCTCTATCCGGTCGCGGCCGCCAAACTGAACAAAGCGACCAGCCTCAATCATGCACCCTACAAGAGCCTGAAAGGACTTGATCAGCTCGACAAGGTGATCGACATTGACCAGAGCCCTATCGGACGGACACCCAGGTCTAACCCCGCCACTTACACCGGCCTGTTTACCCCCATCAGGGAACTCTTCGCCGGCACTCAGGAGGCTCGCTCACGCGGCTACAAACCTGGCCGCTTCTCCTTCAACGTGAAGGGCGGCCGGTGCGAGGCCTGCCAGGGCGATGGCGTCATCAAAGTCGAAATGCACTTCCTGCCAGACGTCTATGTGCCCTGCGACATCTGTAAAGGCAAACGCTACAACCGGGAGACCCTCGAGGTTCGGTATAAAGGCAAAAACATTCACGAGGTTCTGGAAATGACCGTTGAGGAGGGCCGGGAGTTTTTCGACGCAGTCCCCTTCATCGCCAGAAAACTGCAAACGCTGATCGACGTGGGCCTGTCCTACATTCGTCTGGGCCAGAGCGCAGTGACCCTCTCGGGGGGCGAAGCACAGCGGGTCAAGCTGGCTAAGGAGCTGTCCAAACGGGACACAGGCAAAACCCTGTACATCCTGGACGAGCCCACGACCGGCCTGCACTTCTACGATATCCAGCAACTTTTGAACGTGCTGGAGCGTTTGCGCGATCACGGCAACACCATCGTTGTCATCGAGCACAACCTGGACGTCATCAAGACCGCAGACTGGATTGTCGACCTCGGCCCGGAAGGTGGGTCCGGTGGCGGACAGATTATTGCTGAAGGAACGCCCGAGGAAGTGGCCGCCAATCCGGCTTCGCACACCGGACGTTACCTCAAACCGATGCTCACCAAATAGCCCGCCCGAGCGACGGGCACAAAAAAACCGGGAACCTTGCGGAACCCGGTTTTTTTATGGACTCAGAAGAACTTACTCTTCGTCGTCCATCTCTTCAGCTTCGATGTCCAGAGGACGGCCGACCAGCTCAACGAATGCCATCGGGGCATTATCGCCAGCGCGGAAACCGCACTTCAGAATACGAAGATAACCACCCGGACGCTCGCTGTAACGGGGGCCCAGCTCATCAAACAGCTTGGCTACCGCAGCATCGTTACGCAGGCGAGAGAACGCCAGACGACGATTTGCTACCGAATCATTCTTTGCGAGCGTGATCAACGGCTCAGCTACCCGACGCAGCTCTTTGGCTTTCGGGAGCGTCGTTTTGATCAGCTCGTGCTCAACCAGTGACGCAGTCATGTTACGGAACATGGCCTTGCGATGCGCACTGGTCCTGTTGAACTTACGACCACTCTTACGATGACGCATTGCTCTGATTCCTTACCTTAAACTAATCGGCGATCAACCGCCCAGAACCCGGTCATCACCACGAAGGCTTGCCGGCGGCCAGTTATCAAGACGCATACCCAAAGACAGACCACGGGACGCAAGAACGTCCTTGATCTCGGTCAGCGACTTTTTGCCAAGATTAGGCGTCTTCAGCAGCTCCACTTCCGTGCGCTGGATCAGATCGCCGATATAGTAAATGTTTTCAGCCTTCAAGCAGTTAGCTGATCGCACAGTCAACTCCAGATCATCAACCGGGCGCAGCAGAATCGGATCGATTTCTTCCTCTTCCTCTACACGCTCAGGCTCTTTCTCATGATCGAAATCGACGAACACAGCCAGCTGCTGCTGGAGAATGGTAGCGGCCCGGCGAATTGCTTCTTCCGGATCGATGGTACCGTTGGTCTCCAGATCAATAACCAGCTTGTCCAGGTCTGTACGCTGCTCAACCCGAGCGCTCTCGACGGCATAGGCCACACGACGAACCGGGCTGAACGTTGCATCCAGCTGCAAGCGTCCGATGGCACGAGTTTCGTCCTCGTCCAGACCACGCTGATCAGCCGGCTCGTAGCCACGGCCCCGTGCCACGCGCAAGCGCATGTTCACTTCGCCGTTTTCGCTCAAGTGACAGATCACGTGCTCCGGGTTAGCGATTTCCACATCGTGGTCCAGCTTGATATCGCCGGCAGTCACCACGCCCGGACCTTTCTTGCTGAGGGTCAGCTCAGCATCGTCACGGCCGTTCATCTTTACGGCAACGCCCTTGAGATTCAGCAGAATCTCGATGACGTCTTCCTGGACACCTTCAATGGCACTGTACTCGTGCAGGACACCGTCGATCTGTGCTTCAGTCACGGCGCAGCCCGGCATCGAAGACAGAAGAATACGACGCAGCGCGCTGCCCAGGGTGTGCCCGAAACCGCGTTCAAGCGGTTCCAGGGTCACCTTGGCGCGCGTAGCGCTGGATTCTTTCACGTCAATGGTACGAGGTGTCAATAACTCATGTACTGAACGCTGCATAGACGCCCCTATCTGCTATCGTTGCTAACTGGGCTTTACTTGGAGTAAAGCTCGACGATGAGGTTCTCGTTGATGTCGGCCGGCAGTTCAGTACGCTCAGGTACTGACTTGTAAACGCCGGACATCTTGTTGGCGTCAACCTCTACCCAGCTTACCGGTGCACGGCTTGAAGCCAGATCCAGCGCGCCTTTAACACGCAGCTGATTCTTGGCCTTTTCGCGCACGCTCACAACGTCGCCCGGCTTGACCTGATAGGACGGGATGTTAACCGGCTTATCATTGACCAGGATCGCCTTGTGAGAGACGAGCTGACGGGCTTCTGCACGGGTAGAACCAAAGCCCATGCGATATACAACGTTATCGAGACGGCCTTCCAGCAGCTGCAGCAGGTTTTCACCAGTTGCACCTTTGCCTCGGGCGGCCTCTTTGTAATAGTTGCGGAACTGCTTCTCAAGAACGCCGTAGATACGACGGACTTTCTGTTTTTCACGAAGCTGAACGCCGTACTCGGACAGACGACCGCGACGCGCGCCGTGCATACCCGGCGGAGTCTCGATGTTGCACTTGGAATCGAGCGCGCGAACGCCGCTCTTCAGAAAAAGATCTGTCCCTTCACGACGAGACAGCTTGCACTTCGGGCCTATATAACGAGCCATATTTCACTGTCTCCTGTGTTAGACGCGGCGCTTCTTGGGCGGACGACAGCCGTTGTGGGGAATCGGCGTCACATCAGTGATGTTGGTGATCTTGTAGCCACACGCATTCAGCGCGCGAACTGCAGATTCACGTCCGGGCCCAGGACCCTTAACCTCTACGTCCAGGTTTTTAAGGCCGTATTCAGCAGCCGCATTACCGGCTCTTTCAGCTGCTACCTGCGCAGCAAAAGGTGTACTCTTACGTGAGCCGCGGAAACCGGAACCACCAGAAGTGGCCCAGGACAGGACGTTGCCCTGACGGTCCGAAATGGTCACGATGGTGTTGTTGAAGGACGCGTGAATGTGCGCGACGCCATCAACAACCGTCTTTTTCACCTTTTTACGGGTACGTGTACCTGGCTTTGCCATGTTTGCCTACCTGTTACTTACGAATAGGTTTGCGAGGACCTTTACGGGTGCGGGCGTTGGTCTTGGTGCGCTGGCCACGGACCGGAAGGCCATGACGATGACGCAGACCACGGAAGCAACCGAGATCCTTCAAACGCTTGATGTTCATCTGTACTTCACGACGCAGATCGCCTTCGACGGTAAACTTGCCCACTTCAGTACGAAGTGCTTCAAGTTGCTCGTCGCTCAGGTCTTTGACCTTGGCGTCCGGCTTAACGCCGGTTGCATCGCAAAGCTTCTGGGCTGTTGTCTTGCCAACACCGAAGATGTAGGTCAGCGAGATAACAGCATGTTTGTTATCGGGTATATTGACACCGGCTATACGTGCCATCCAAATTACTCCGCGTTCAAAGCTTTGCTGTGTGAATTTTCCGCCACAAAAAGGGCGCGAAATAATAGCGCCTGACCCACCTGTGAGTCAAGCGCCACTATTCCGAACCCCTTTTACAATGTCAGCGCTTATCCGAAACGGATCAGCCCTGGCGCTGCTTGTGACGAGGCTCCGAGCAGATGACTCGAACTGAGCCATTGCGTCGAATTACTTTGCAGTTACGGCAAATTTTCTTTACCGAAGCGCGTACTTTCATTGTCGACTCCAGTTTTCAAGGGGAACGGCTTTTTCAGCCGTTCCGTCCATAGCCCTTGAGATTGGATTTCTTCATCAGCGATTCATACTGGTGAGACATCAGGTGCGACTGAACCTGAGCCATGAAATCCATCACCACGACTACAACAATCAGCAGAGAGGTGCCCCCGAGATAGAAAGGCACATTCCCGGCCACCATCAGGAACTGAGGGAACAGGGATACTGCTGCAATATACATAGCACCGAACAGAGTCAAACGGGTCAGCACACCATCGATGTACTTGGCCGTCTGTTCGCCGGGGCGAATACCGGGGATAAACGCGCCGGAACGCTTGAGGTTATCCGCAACTTCCTTGGGGTTGTACATCAGCGCTGTGTAGAAGTAGCAGAAGAAGATAACTGCTGCTGCGAACAGGATAATATACAACGGCTGGCTCGGTGCCAATGCCTGGGAGATATCACTCAGCCACTCCATGCCCTCGCCCTGACCGAACCACTGCCCCAGAGAGGCCGGGAACAGTAGAATCGAAGAGGCGAAGATCGGCGGAATGACGCCGGCCATATTCACCTTCAGCGGCAGGTGGCTGGACTGCTGGGCAAATACCCGACGCCCCTGCTGCCGCTTGGCATAGTTGATGGTCAAACGCCGCTGCCCACGCTCCATGAAGACCACGAAACCGACAACAGCAATCGCCAGAACACCAATCCCGAGAACAACCAGCAAACTCATTTCACCGTTACGAGCCTGCTCCAGAGTCTGGCCAATAGCGCCAGGAAGACCGGCAACAATACCCGCGAAAATCAGCAGCGAAATACCGTTACCAATACCTCTTTCGGTGATCTGCTCACCGAGCCACATCATGAAGACCGCACCGCAGACAAACGAAACAACCGCCACAAAGTGGAAGCTGAAGCTGTCATTAAAGGTAACGCCCTGTGATGCCAGACCCACAGAAATACCAAAGCCCTGAACCAGGGCCAGGATAACCGTACCATACCGCGTATACTGGCTGATCTTGCGACGACCAGCCTCGCCTTCTTTCTTAAGCTGCTCAAGCTGCGGACTAACCGCAGTCATGAGCTGCATGATAATAGAAGCCGAAATGTACGGCATGATACCGAGTGCGAAGATACTCATGCGCTCAAGCGCACCACCGGAGAACATGTTGAACAGACTCAGGATGGTTCCCTGGTTCTGATCAAACAGTGCCGCCAGCCGATCCGGGTTGATACCGGGAACCGGAATGTGGGCACCGATCCGGTACACCAGCAGCGCCAGAAACACGAACCAGAGCCGCGAGCGCAGCTCTGCAAATCCTTTTCCGGCGCCCGCAGGCAATGATGCTGTCTTGGCCATTTAGTCCTCGACTCGTCTTAGTCTTCGACTTTACCACCCGCGGCGGTAATCGCTTCGCGTGCGCCCTTGGTGACTCGAAGGCCTTTCACGGTTACCGCACGGTCCAGCTCGCCGGACAGGATAACCTTGGCCTCGCGAATTTCTTCGCGAATGATGTCAGCCTTTTTCAGGGCCGCCAGATCCACCACGTCGCCTTCAACCTTGGCCAGCTCGTTCAGGCGGATTTCCGCCACGTAACGCTGCTGACGCGAGGTGAAACCGAACTTAGGCAGACGACGGGCCAGAGGCTGCTGACCACCCTCGAAACCAGGAGCAACGGAGCCACCGGAACGGGATTTCAGACCTTTATGACCACGACCGCCGGTTTTGCCGAGACCGCTACCGATACCACGGCCGACACGCTTGGCGGACGGACGTGAACCGGGTTCCGGAGCAAGTTCGTTCAGACGCATCTTAGTTCTCCTCAACCCGAACCAGGTAATTTACCCGGTTGATCATGCCGCGAATGGAAGGAGTGTCTTCCACTTCCACGGTGTGACCGATTTTACGAAGACCCAGGCCCTTGACGCACAGCTTGTGCTTGGGCTGACAGCCGATCGGGCTGCGGGTCAGAGTTACTTTGATCGTTTTTGCGTTCGCCATGACTTCAACCCAGAATATCTTCCACGGATTTACCGCGCTTGGCTGCAACGTCTTCAGGCGCCTTCATGGCCTGCAGACCCTTGATGGTGGAACGTACTACGTTCACCGGGTTGGTGGACCCGTAACACTTGGACAGTACGTTCTGCACACCGGCCACCTCGAGTACGGCGCGCATCGCACCGCCGGCAATGATACCGGTACCCTCAGAAGCAGGCTGCATGAAGACCTTGGAACCACCGTGCTGCGCCCGAACCGGGTACTGCAGGGTAGTGCCGTCCAACGCTACGTCTACCATGTTTTTGCGTGCAGCTTCCATGGCCTTCTGGATGGCAACCGGAACTTCCCGGGCCTTGCCACGACCGAAACCAACGCGACCTTTACCATCACCCACTACAGTCAGTGCAGTGAAGGCAAAGATACGGCCGCCTTTAACTACCTTGGCGACACGATTGACCTGAACCAGCTTTTCCTGGAGCTCAGGCGCCTTCTGTTCGTTAACGCTCATCTTCTCCACCTCTTAGAATTGCAAGCCAGCTTCACGGGCAGCGTCGGCAAGAGCCTGAACACGACCGTGATAACGGTAACCTGAGCGGTCAAAAGCGACCTTCTCAATGCCTGCTGCCTTGGCGCGTTCAGCAATCAGCTGACCGACCTTCTTGGCAGCGTCCACGTTACCGGTTGCACCCTGGCGCAGTTCCTTATCCAACGTGGAGGCAGTGGCAAGCACTTTGCTGCCATCTGCAGTCGTAACCTGGGCGTACATATGACGCGGTGTACGGTGCACGCACAGACGGTCAGTACCCAGCTCACGGATCTTCATGCGCACTTTGCGCGCGCGACGCAGTCTTTCGTTATTTGCGCTCATAGTCCCGCCTTATTTCTTCTTGGCTTCTTTGCGTCTGACCTGCTCATCCGCATAACGCACACCCTTGCCTTTATACGGCTCGGGCGGACGGAACGCGCGGATTTCCGCAGCGACCTGGCCAACCTGTTGCTTGTCGATACCGCGAATCACAACTTCCGTATTGGACGGAGTTTCAGCGGTAACACCCTCGGGCAGCTCATACTCGACCGGGTGGGAAAAACCCAGTGTCAGGTTGAGCTTCTTACCTTGCGCCTGCGCACGGTAACCTACGCCCGTCAGCTGCAGCTTACGCTCCCAGCCTGTGGATACGCCGGTAACCATATTGTTAACCAGCGCACGAGTAGTACCAGCAAGAGCGCGGGACTGTTTTGCACCATCGCGGGCCGCAAAACGCAGGACATTTTCTTCCTGCTTTACTTCAACCGCCTGGTGAATGGTGAACTGAAGCGCTCCTTTGGAACCCTTCACATTGATTTCCTGTCCGTTCAGCTTAACCTCAACACCGGAAGGCAGCACGACAGGATTATTGGCAACCCTGGACATGTGTATCTCCTAGAATACGGTGCAGATGACTTCGCCACCCACGCCTGCAGCTCGTGCGGCGCGGTCTGTCATAACGCCCCTGGACGTTGAGACAATCGCGACTCCCAGACCACCGGCTACTTTCGGCAGTTCCCCGGCGCCTTTGTACTGGCGCAGACTCGGACGGCTGACCCGCTGAATCTCTTCAATAACCGGCTTGCCACCGAAGTATTTCAGAGTGATGGTCAGTTCGGGCTTCGCGTCAGCTGAAACAGAAAAATCTGCTACGTAGCCTTCGTCCTTGAGGACCTGGGCTACTGAGACCTTCATTTTTGAAGATGGCATCGTTACGTCAGCTTTTGACGCCATCTGGGCATTACGGATACGGGTAAACATATCCGCAAGCGTGTCTTGCATACTCATTGGTATGAGGCTCCTGATCTTTTTAGTTGTGCAGCGGCTTGCCGCACCGCTTACCAACAGGCACCTGACCGAAGTCAGGCGGCCTATCTTACCAGCTTGCCTTGGTCAGGCCCGGAACGTCACCGCGCATGCCGTATTCACGGAGTTTGATCCGTGACAGCTCGAATTTGCGCAGAACGCCGTGGGGACGACCAGTCACCTGGCAACGATTCCGAAGACGCGAAGGAGATGAATCACGCGGAAGCTGCTGGAGCTTCATCTGTGCATCCCAACGGTCATCATCGCTGGTATTCGGGTTTTTGATAATCGCCTTGAGCTCGGCGCGCTTGGCAGCATACTTTGCTACCAGTTTTTCGCGCTTTTGCTCACGGTTTTTCATTGAAACCTTCGCCATGTCACTCGTTCCTTATTTCTTGAACGGAAAGCCAAAGGCTTTCAACAGTTCGCGACCTTCGTCGTCGGTACCGGCAGTGGTGGTGATGGTGATATCCAACCCGCGGATCTTGTCGACTTTGTCGTACTCGATCTCCGGAAAGATGATCTGCTCACGCACACCCATGCTGTAGTTACCGCGACCGTCGAAGGATTTCGGGTTCAGACCGCGGAAGTCACGAATGCGGGGAACCGCAATGTGCACCAGACGATCAAAGAAATCCCACATGCGCTCACCGCGCAGGGTCACTTTACAGCCAATCGGCCAACCTTCACGGATTTTAAAGCCCGCGACGGATTTACGCGCTTTGGTAACAACCACTTTTTGACCTGCCAGGCGCTCAAGATCTGCCACGGCATTTTCAATCAGTTTCTTGTCACCAACCGCTTCGCCAACACCCATGTTCAGGGTGATTTTCTCGATACGCGGCACCTGCATCACGTTCTTGTAACCGAACTCTTTCTGCAGGGCGGGTACCACTTCTTTAGTGTACTGCTCTTTCATGTTAAGCATCGTAACCACCACCGCTTACTGGTTATCGACAGCTTCGTTCGTGGACTTGAAGATCCGCACTTTGGTGCCGTCTTCCTTGATCTGGAAGCCAACACGATCGGCTTTGCCGGTCTGCGGATTAAAAATAGCCACGTTGGAAGCCTGGATAGGCGCTTCTTTTTCGACGATACCGCCCGGGGTGCCAAGCATCGGGTTCGGCTTTGTGTGCTTCTTCATCATGTTGATGCCAGAAACAAGCACGCGACCGTCGTCCAGAACTTTCAGGACTTTACCACGTTTGTCTTTGTCTTTCCCCGTGGTGACGATTACTTCGTCATCTCGTTTGATCTTTTTCATAACCGGCCTCTGGTCCTTTAAAGTACTTCGGGTGCCAGTGAGATAATCTTCATGAACTTCTCGTTACGCAGTTCACGGGTAACCGGTCCGAAGATACGGGTACCAATGGGAGCGTCCTGATTGTTCAGAAGTACCGCCGCGTTACCGTCAAAACGGATCAGAGAACCGTCCGGACGACGCACACCCTTACGGGTACGTACTACAACAGCCTTCAGGACCTGGCCTTTTTTCACCTTGCCGCGGGGGATGGCTTCCTTGACGGTTACCTTGATGATATCCCCAACGGTTGCATAACGCCGGTGAGATCCGCCCAGGACCTTGATGCACATAACCTGACGTGCACCACTGTTATCCGCGACTTCAAGCATTGTTTGAGTCTGAATCATGGTTGTTCTCCGGGCGAATTACACCTTGGCAGCGCGTTCGGTAACTTCCACCAGGGCCCAGCTCTTGGTCTTGGAGACCGGACGGGTTTCCTGGATGGTTACGGTGTCACCAATGTTGCACTGATTGCTTTCATCGTGTGCATGAATCTTGGTTGAACGCTTCATGTACTTACCGTACAGCGGGTGTTTAACCTGACGCTCAACCAGGACCACGATGGACTTGTCCATCTTGTTGCTCACGACCTTGCCGCTCAGAGTTCTGGCAGTTTGGGTAGCTTCGGTCATGTCACTGTCCTGCCTTTTCGTTCAATACTGTTTTCACGCGAGCGATATCGCGCTTCACCTTGCCGAGAAGGTGAGACTGATTCAGCTGACCTGTCGCCTTGCGCATGCGCAGGTTGAACTGCTCCTTCAGGAGGTCGATCAGCTCTTTGTTCAGCTCCTCGACTGACTTTTCACGCAGCTCTGTTGCTTTCATCACATCACCGTCCTCTTAACAAAGGTGGTCTGTACCGGCAGTTTGGCGGCAGCCAGAGTGAAAGCTTCGCGTGCGATTTCTTCCGCGACACCTTCCATCTCGTACAACATGCGGCCTGGCTGAATCTCAGCCACCCAATACTCGACAGAACCTTTACCTTTACCCATACGTACTTCCAGCGGCTTACCGGTGATCGGCTTGTCCGGGAACACCCGGATCCAGATCTTACCGCCCCGCTTGATGCGGCGAGTCATGGTACGACGCGCTGCCTCAATCTGGCGCGCAGTTATACGCCCACGGCTGGTCGCCTTCAATCCGTATTCACCGAAGCTCACCTTGTTTGCGCGCTGAGCAAGACCGGTGTTACGGCCTTTCATTACCTTGCGGAATTTGGTGCGTTTTGGTTGCAGCATAAGAGTGCCCCTTTACTTAGAACCTTTCTTCCCAGAGGCTTTCTTGTCAGCACGGACCTGCTCCATACCACCAAGAATCTCACCTTTGAAGATCCATACCTTTACGCCGATAACGCCGTAAGTGGTGTGCGCTTCATAGGTTGCATAATCAATATCTGCACGCAGTGTGTGCAGAGGTACACGACCTTCGCGATACCACTCGGAACGTGCGATTTCAGCACCCCCAAGACGACCGCCAACCTGAATCTTGATACCCTTGGCTCCCTGACGCATGGCGTTTTGAACCGCACGCTTCATAGCGCGACGGAACATCACACGACGCTCCAGCTGGCCGGCAACGTTTTGCGCTACCAGGCGGGCATCCAGGTCCGGCTTGCGGACTTCTTCGATGTTGATGTGCACAGGCACACCCATCATGTCGCTGACTTCGCGACGCAGACGGTCAACATCTTCACCCTTCTTACCGATAACAATACCGGGGCGGGCGGTATGGATCGTGATCCGGGCGTTCTGAGCAGGGCGCTCGATCACGATCTTGCTGACAGACGCCTTAACCAGACGCTTGTCCAGGAACTCGCGAACCTGAATATCATTCAGAAGATTCTTCGCGTAGTCCTTTTTGTCGGCGTACCACACTGAGTTGTGCTCTTTGATCACACCCAGGCGAATGCCGGTTGGATTTACTTTATGACCCATCTGAGCATCTCCTACTTGTCGGCGACCTTGACGGTGATATGACAGGTGCGCTTGAAAATACGGTCAGCGCGCCCCTTGGCTCGAGCTTTGATTCGCTTGAGCGTTGGGCCCTCATCCACCATCACGGTGGAAACCCGCAGATCATCTACGTCCAGACCTTCGTTGTGCTCAGCGTTGGCAATGGCGGATTCAAGAGCTTTCTTGATCACAACCGCTGCCTTCTTAGGGCTGAAAGTCAGAATGTTCAGGGCGTCCTCAACAGCCTTGCCGCGTACTTGGTCAGCGACAAGACGTGCTTTCTGAGCTGAGAGGCGAGCGCCCTTGTACTTGGCTGCTACTTCCATTTCTATTACCTCAGAATCAGCGTTTAGCTTTCTTGTCGGCCGCATGACCACGATAAGTACGCGTTGCCGCGAACTCACCCAGCTTATGTCCAACCATATCTTCGGTGACATAAACCGGCACGTGCTGCTTGCCGTTGTGGACTGCAATGGTCAGGCCTACCATCTCCGGGAAGACTGTTGACCGGCGGGACCAGGTTTTAATGGGCCGCTTGTCATTTGCTTCCAGAGCTGCCTCGACCTTCTTCAACAGATGCAGGTCTATAAAAGGACCTTTCTTCAAAGAACGTGGCACAGCAATTACCTCTATGTAGTCGTTTACTTGGCCGAACGACGACGTACTATCATCTTGTCAGTACGCTTGTTCTTACGAGTCTTATGCCCTTTGGTCGGAACACCCCACGGAGTAACCGGGTGACGTCCGCCAGAGGTACGCCCTTCACCACCACCATGCGGGTGGTCAACTGGGTTCATAGCAACACCACGTACTGTTGGCCGTTTGCCGCGCCAACGTGATGCACCCGCTTTACCAAGCTGCTTGAGGCTATGCTCACTGTTGGACACTTCGCCCAGAGTGGCACGGCAATCTACAAGCACCTTACGCATTTCACCTGAACGCAGGCGGATGGTGGCATACGCCCCTTCCCGAGCAACCAGCTGTACGGATGCGCCCGCAGAGCGAGCCAGCTGTGCACCTTTGCCAGGCTTGAGTTCGACGCAGTGGATTACGGAACCGACCGGAATGTTCCGGAGCGGCAGCGTGGAGCCCACCTTGATCGGCGCGTCGACGCCGGAGCGCACAGGATCACCAGCCTTCATACCTTTGGGAGCGATAATGTAACGACGCTCGCCATCGGCATATTTGACCAGTGCAATGTGCGCAGAGCGGTTAGGATCGTATTCCAGGCGCTCAATGACCGCCGGGATACCATCTTTGGTCCGCTTGAAGTCGATAACACGGTAGTGCTGCTTATGACCACCACCAATGTGACGAGTAGTAATGCGGCCAACATTGTTACGGCCACCAGACTTACTCTTTGTTTCTACCAACGGCTCGTAAGGACGTCCTTTGTGCAGATCCGGGTTGTAAAGTTTTACAACGTGACGGCGTCCGGCAGATGTTGGCTTGGTTTTGACGATCGGCATATTACGACCCCTTTACCTTATTCCACATCCAGAAAATCGATGTCCTGACCTTCTGCCAGCTTGACGTAAGCCTTACGAATGTCATTACGCTTGCCGAACCCGCGGATAGTGCGCTTGAGCTTACCCTTACGGTTCAGAACCTGAACACCTTCGACGGTGACGTTGAACAGTTGCTCAACGGCTTTCTTGATCTCGGGCTTGGTCGCATCAGGCGCTACACGAAACACCACCTGACCACGCTCTGCCGCCAGAGACGCTTTTTCTGATACGTGCGGCCCTAACAGGACCTTGTAAATACGTTCCTGATTCATCCCAGCATCTCCTCGATCTTCTTCAGAGCGGGAACAGTCACCACGACTTTCTCGAAGGCAACCAGGCTGACCGGATCCAGACCTGCCACATCGCGAACATCCACATGGGGAACGTTGCGGGAAGCCAGGTGCAGATTCTGCTCAACATTCTCAGACAGGATCAGGGCGTTGGACACACCCAGATCGCTCAGCTTGGCAGTGAAGGCCTTGGTCTTGGGCGTATCGACATTCATGTCGTCAACCACAACCAGACGCTCCTGGCGTACCAGCTCGGAGAAAATGGAACGCATCGCCGCACGGTACATCTTGCGGTTAACCTTTTGCTCGAAGTCACGGGGCTTGGCAGCAAAGGTTACGCCGCCTGAACGCCAGATCGGGCTACGAATGGTACCAGCACGGGCACGACCAGTACCCTTCTGGCGCCATGGCTTCTTGCCACCACCACTGACTTCGGAACGTGTCTTCTGGGCCTTGGTACCCTGACGGCCAGCTGCCATGTAAGCAGTAACCACCTGATGCACCAGAGCTTCGTTAAAATCTTTGGCAAACGCAGCGTCGGAAACAGAAATCCCCTTGCCGCTACCAGTAATTGTCAATTCCATCGCACCGCTCCTCAGGCTTTAACTGCAGGCTTGATGACAACGTCGCCGCCAGTTGCGCCAGGCACGGCACCACTTACCAGCAGCAGGTTGCGCTCGGCATCGACACGGACGATTTTCAGGTTCTGCACAGTAACCTGCGCATTACCCATCTGACCGGCCATCTTCTTGCCCTTGAACACCTTACCCGGAGTCTGGTTCTGACCAATGGAACCCGGAGCACGATGAGACAGGGAGTTACCGTGAGTAGCGTCCTGCATGGAGAAGTTCCAGCGCTTAACACCGCCCTGGAAGCCCTTACCCTTGGACTGACCTACTGCGTCAACCACCTGACCGTCTTCAAACACGGAAACGGTCAGCTCGCCACCGGCGGCCAGGTCTTCACCTTCGCCATCAGCCAGACGGAATTCCCAAACGCCACGACCAGCTTCAACACCTGCTTTTGCAAAGTGCCCGGCAGCCGCCTTGTTTACACGGGAGGAACGACGAGAACCTACGGTTACCTGCACTGCACGGTAGCCGTCGCTTTCGAGGGTCTTGAGTTGGGTAATGCGGTTGGGCTCAACCTCAATTACCGTGACAGGGAGCGCCTGCCCTTCATCCGTAAAAATACGGGTCATACCGGCCTTACGACCGACAACACCAATTGCCATGTTTCACCTCTTAAGTGTACGGGGCTTGCACCCTCTATGGCCTATGACAGTTACACAGACTAATACCGGGCGGTATTAGCCGAGGCTGATCTGAACGTCTACACCTGCTGCCAGGTCCAGTTTCATCAGAGCATCTACTGTCTTTTCCGTCGGCTCAACAATGTCGAGCAGACGCTTATGCGTACGAATTTCATATTGATCACGCGCGTCTTTGTTGACGTGCGGAGAGATCAATACCGTGTACTTTTCCTTCCGCGTCGGCAGAGGAATGGGACCACGCACCTGAGCGCCGGTCCGCTTGGCGGTATCGACAATCTCCTGCGTGGACTGGTCGATCAGGCGATAATCAAACGCCTTCAACCGGATTCGAATTTTTTGGCTTTGCATGATGCACCAAACTCCACTCGTAGCAGCTACTAGTTAGCCGACCTTCAAAAAAAGGAGCCGCATTGTATGCATAATACCCAACCCTGTCAACAGCATTGCCATTGACAGGGTTGAGCGACATTTGCGACCTAAACAGAAAAAGGGGCTGAACGCTCAGCCCCTTTTTCCTGATCAATCGAGCAGATTACTCGATGATCTTGGCGACCACGCCGGCACCAACGGTACGACCACCTTCGCGAATCGCGAAGCGCAGGCCATCTTCCATGGCGATCGG